>CAKZKB010000446.1 GCA_937121005.1 uncultured cyanobacterium
CGGCGAGGCTGGGGTGCTGGACGCGCCGCCCATGGACTACGAGACGGCGACTCCCAACCAGCAAATGGTGCTATCGCTGATCGCCGCCCGCGAACTCTTCGGTACGCTGACGCTGAAGGTGTCGGCCGATCGCCCCACTGACGATCGCGCCTGGTTGACGGCGGCGGGTCAGTTAACCGTGACGGCGGACTACAGTGCAGAGGATCGATCGCTGCAAGTGAGTGCCCTACTCCCCGTCGGCGGCGAAGTGCTGCTGTGGGGCGAGGACGATCGGGCAGCCGCCGGACGGCCCGATGCCGGACGTACCAGTGCGACGCTGTTTGATGTGGAACGCGATCGTACTTATTCCTTAGAAGTGCGCTTGCAACACGAGGATGCTTCGGCACTAACCTTCGCGATCGTCGTGGAGGAGTAAACTTAAATGTTGGGGTAGTGCCTTCTGGCCTACCCCGATCGTCTTTGGGTCATCGCCATTACTGCTGCAACCGTTGGCTCGGAAATGTCCCCTAAACTGGGCAAGCGATCGTCTCCGGCACAAATTTGCGGTAAGCTATCTCCTTGCCACACCCACACTTGTTGTTGGTGCGTATCGATTAACCAAGCGAGTTGGGTTCCGTTACTCAAACAATGAAGAATTTTACTCTGTAAGTCGATGGTACTTTGGTTGAGAGAACGAATTTCAATCAACCAGTCTGGCGCACCTGAAAAGGGGCCATCTTCATCAGGAAGGCGATCGCATCTCACCACCGAGATATCGGGAACGGGAGAGAAGGGAGGGACAATACAGCGCAGTTCTTGTATGGCTTCAAATTCTTGGGTGCGATCGTTGATATAGTTGACTAACTGGCGTTGCAACCGCGAATGAAACAGGGTCGGCATGGGTTTTTGTACTGCGCGTCCGTTGGTAAACTCCCATGCAGGAGAGGCTTCGATGTCGGGTTGGCGCAGAAATTTGGCTAGGGGTGTCGTGGTGACAGATTTCATTGTGGTTTTTCAAAAATCAAGTCGTTGCCATCTGGAAAAACTGTAATTGTTAGAAAACCTCGATCTTCTAATGTCCGATCTAAAACTTGGAGTTCTCGGTCGATTGCCGATCTATCGAGGAAGTCACCTTTGAATGTAACTAACCGTTTACCAATTTTGCATTTATAAACATTAACTGTGTATGAAGTTTCGTCAGGCTCTTGCCAAAAACCAAAGAATATTAAATAAAAGCTAATTCTATATTTTCCTACAAAGAAACTAGAGAACAAATTGATTGCTACTTTCTGCTCGATCTTGATTTTTTTCTCATCAAGATCGAGATTTTTCTTTTTGAAATGGATCTTTCCTAGATCCGAACCTGACTTATTTCCATTACACAAATAATCAAAATATTTAAGTTCGTCAATAGCTTGTAGTAAGTCATCTATAGAAACAAGGAAATCATGTTCTGGAATGTCAAACGCATGACATACATTTGCAGCCCGATCGACTATTTTGATAATATCAGAGGAACTGTCAATTTCATTTTCAAAATTGACCTTTACTGGGAATACTACCTTTTGTTTGGGATCTAGCTGTTTTTTTATTTCAACAATCAAAAAATCAGGTTGGGTATTGAGTATTTTCATGAATTTGCAGCATTTTCTGAGTTGCTCAAGAGAATACTCAATGTTGCCTGTAAATCCAAAACGGAATAGATCTTCACCAATCGTATATGGCTTAACAGTCCATTCAAAGAAATCAGACTTTATTCTAAATTTAATATATTCTTGTGAAATTAAACCTATAAGCGGAAGATAAAGATCTGACTCAAACGATATTCCATAACGAGATTTTTCATCCTCCTTAAAGATCAGAAATACTTTTATAGGGGTAGGACAAAGAGACAGAACACCACTCTCACCGCTCAATTTGGAATTTTCCAATAAAATTCCAAATCTTTGATCGAATCCAACGAATTTATCTACATACAACTTTTTTTGAATTCCAATTGTCCAGTCAACTAAGTCTGTTAGAGGATCTTGTCCCGCAAATGTTATGTTAATTACTCCTACTCCATCCTCAAAACCTACATTTCGTAAAAACTCTTTTTTCTCCTGACCATATATTCCTATTCCATGCGGAACATATTTTTCGATCGCTGCTTTCAACGCTTCGCCAGTAGTATCTGGCAAGCTATCGCTGTCAGTATACCGAACACTCATTTTATGCTTATTTAAGCTATTATGTTTTTTCTGGCTTTCTAATTTTCTAATTTTCTTCAGTGTTTTGGCAATGAAATCTTCCCCTACATGAACCAAGTAAGCTGCTTGAGGAGTATCGTGACCGTCAAATTCGATGAAGCAAAAAAATGTAGGAATTGGTGCTTTAGCAAGCCTTTCCAAGTTGGATACTTCAATCCGTTTTGTCTTGTTTTGCTTATCAGTGGATTTAACCTGAACCCTACATTCAATCGGTGCAAGCCACTCATCTCTAGGTCGATCGTATTCTTGTTGAGGGAATTCTACCATAAAATCCCATCCCGTTCGGTCTTCACTGCCATCAGACTTATGTACAGTCAAATTTTGTTGATGACACCACGTCCGAAAAGCATCTTCTCCTAAGTTGCCCAACTTTTGATTTCGCATACCTTTACCTTTCAAATTTTCCAGACGGCAAATATCTCAATTTAGACAAGCTGTTCAAACAACTATAGATTATTTTATTATAGACTATTCAGGCAAGTGCTGTCAACCTAGCATCCGGTTTTCGTCTGGCGCATTCCTGTGTAGGGGACGCTTTGATGTCGGGTTGGCGCAGAAATTCGGCTAGGGGAGTTGCGATCGAAGATGTCATGTTATAATTAGGTGGGACATTGCCCACCTGCACCCTTATTCCTCAATTTTGACGGACAAAATTTTGTCACCTTTTTCGATCGCGTCGACAACAGTCATGTCATCGGTATGTCCAAAAACCGTGTGTTTGCCATCGAGGTGGGGTTGGGGTTCGTGACAGATAAAAAACTGACTTCCCCCGGTATTGGGGCCAGCGTGTGCCATCGACAACGTACCCGCTAAATGCTTGTTTTTGTTGATTTCGCAGTTAATGGTATAACCGGGGCCACCCATTCCCGTACCTTGCGGACATCCTCCTTGAATCATAAAATTGGGAATGACGCGATGGAAGTTCAATCCGTCGTAAAATCCTTTTTTGGATAAATCGACAAAGTTTTGTACGGTATTGGGAGCATCTTCGGAGAAGAGATCTAAGTGGATGGTTCCCTTTTCCGTTTCCATGATGGCACGAGTCACGTGGTTCTCTCCTATGAGTAACGTCCTTGGTTATGTTACCTTGTCAGGGGGACGATCGCCCCAAACTTTATAAAATTTTATACAGAGGTTGCAATCGGACGATGGTTTGTGAATATTTTGCCACAGTAGCTCGCGGTTTGGAAGCGATCGCGGCGACAGAAATTGAGTCTTTAGGCGGAAAAAACCTGCGTACCGAGGTGGGAGGCGTGGGGTTTGAGGGCGATCGCGCTTTACTCTATCGAGTTAATTTACGATCGCGTTTGGCATTTCGGATTTTGATGCCGATCGCCGAGTTTCCCTGTCGCGATCGCGCCATGTTGTACCAAGAAGTTCAGCGAATTGACTGGTCGCAGTACCTCACTCCCGATCGCACTTTAGCAGTCAACGCGACCGGAGGCAACGATCGTCTCAACCACACCCATTATACAGCATTGGAAGTCAAAAATGCCATCGTCGATGCCCAACGAGAGGAATTTGGCAAACGATCGAGTGTCGATATTACCGATCCGGACTTGCTGGTGAACATTTACGTTCGCGGCGATCGCGCCGTTCTCAGTTTGGATAGTTCGGGAACCAGTTTGCACCGTCGCGGATACCGTCCGGCGGTAGGGTTAGCCCCGCTTAAAGAAACGCTGGCGGCGGCACTTCTAGACATGGCAGACTACCGAGGAGACGTGGCTTTTCTCGATCCGTTATGCGGTTCGGGAACTTTACCGTTAGAAGCGAGTTTGAAAGCGCTAAACATTGCACCAGGATTGTTTCGCGATCGCTTTGCATTTATGAAGTGGACGGATTTCGATCGCGAACTTTGGCAGCAGTTGAAACAAACCGCATTAGCAGAACAAAAAACGGCACTTCCCGCGCCTATATGGGGGAGCGATCGCGATCCGAAGGTCGTTTCTCATGCTTTAGAAAATGCCCGAAACTGTGGCGTATCGGGAAAAGTTCGGTTTTGGCACAGCGAACTCGAAGATATTGAAGCCCCCAGCGATCGCGGTATTATTATTTGCAATCCACCCTATGGAGAACGGTTGGGAAAAGTTCGAGAGTTGGGAGAACTCTATCGAAAACTAGGCGATGTTTTTAAGCAACGCTTTAAGGGTTGGAAGGCGTATGTACTGACGGGAAACAAGAAACTGGCCAAACAAATTGGCTTGCGATCGTCCCGGCGCATTCCCGTTTACAATGGGGCGCTTCCTTGCGTGTTCTCTGAATACGAACTATACTGAACTAAACTCGCTGCCAAGGTGAGATTCCCATTTCCTGAGACTTGCGGTAAACCATGACAATGTAAACGATATCGAACAGGAGAATAACAAAGTAGAGGTAGTCGAGAAACAGCGATGGTGGAAACAGCAAATGCACGGCGATCCCGGCTGTTAGCGAACCAATGCCCTTAAATAGGGCAATATAAATCGATTGTCCGTCTAAATTTTGGCGTTCGAGTAGCATCCAAATAAACAGGACGGACATCAGTAAGTTGTGACCGAACCCCGTATAGTTTTCGTAGTAGTTGCCCCCCCAGTTCCTAAACTCGTAGTCGAAACAGAAGAAGGTGAAAAAGGTAATCGCCAGGGTTGACCAAAAGACAGGCTGGAAGAAGCGATCGTCCATTTTCTGGAAATGCTGCTTGCCAAATTTCAAAAATTGATATAAGATAACAAAGTCAACCAACAGCCACAGGACGCAAAAATAGACCTGATAGATGTGGTTGACGTGAAAATGAGCGGTATCGGTAAAAATGGAGGGATCCGTTAAGTGGATAAAGGCGCACATTGTTTCCCACGATAAGTTACCACAAAGGGCAACCATGGGCATTCCGCAGGCTTTATCCTGAAAATTGCGTCGAATCAAAAGAACGTAAGCAACCAGCCAACTCACGTCGCAAATTGCCCCGATCGCCATTCCCGACCAAAAAATCTCTGGTTCCATAGCAACAGAATTGAACTACAATTTGGCAGCAACGATAAGACCCAAACCCAACAGCATACAAATTTTGATGAAGCGGGCGATCGCGTTATAATTCTTAACGCCAACCGCCGACAGCGTTAAAAAGAATAGGGTACACAAAAAGGGAAATCAACACCGACGATCGACAAGGTAAGATAGGCAGGTTTGGCAGTTAACCAATAGGGAAGCAGCGATCCCACTGCGATCGTCCCCATTAACACAATAGCAAAGCGCTCGGCTGTTTCCAATCCGAATTTTGCCGGGAAGGTACGCACATTTAAGGCTCGATCGCCTTCAACGTCTGCCATATCCTTAACAAATTCTCTCACCGTTGTCAACCCAAAGGTCAAATAGGCTGGAACTGCCAGTCTCCAAAGTTCCCCGAAAGCCGATCCAGAGAATAAAAAAGTCATGCCGATAATGGCAGCAATGGTAACATTACCGATGGCAGGCGTTCCTTTTAAATACAAGCTGTAAACGATACTCAATGTGGCAATACAAGTCGCGATCGTCCAGGCTTGCCAGTTGATGAATGCGGAGACAGCAATTCCCAATCCAAACAAAGCGATCGCGCCATAATAGGCAGTCTCAATTCTAACCTGATGTTGGGGCAAGGGACGACCGGGGCGCTGAATCTTGTCGATTTCGTAATCGATAACATCGTTAAAAGCATTGGAAGCCGCAATAATACTGGCAACGGCGATCGTCGCCACAATAATAACGCGCCAGTTGTCGAGTTCTCCTAGAATGTAGGCAGAAACAACAACAGCGAGACATCCGAGTAGGACATTTCCCCATCGAAAAAGTTGCAAAAAACTAGCGATCGGTTTCATAGGTTTAAACTGTTGCAAACATTTAGACATGGTATTTCTACCGGGAAGGCAGTTGCCATCGCAATTTTAGATTCTATATTTTTCCCTCGTTGCGTTCCTCCGGGACGCAATGAACTGTGGAGGCTCCGCCTCCATTTTACATGAGGTAGAGCCTCAAGAATTACGTTCCCTGGCAGAGCCAGAGGAACAAGGGGAAGGATTACTAAGGGGGACGGAAGAGGGATCTTGACAATCATTGGGAGATTAACCTAAATGCTGGCCAACTTGTTTTAGAGTTGTAACTTTGCCAACCCCAAATAGCGAAGGCCTTCAGGAGTGACATCAAAGCGACAAGGGAGAATTTCTACACCTTTAGCAGCCGCTTCGCGTAACAACCGTCCGTATTCGGGATCGGCTTCGTCTCCAGGAGAAAAGCGATCGCAATCTCCTCGGTTAATAAAGTATAGCATGACCGATCGAGCGTTTGGTATCAAATCTGTCAGTTCTCGCAAATGTCGCTGACCGCGATCGGTGACGGTATCGGGAAATAATGCCAGAGGGGGACGAGCCCAAGTAGTGTTTTTGACTTCTACATAAATCGGTCGATCGCCCTCTTTCCCTGACAGCAAAAAGTCCACTCGACTGGCGCGATCGCTGCCGTAAACGACTTCAGATTTAATTGTATCGTACTCACCTAACTCGGGAATCGCTTTCGACTCTAACATATTCTTAACAACTCGATTGGGCAATGCTGTATTAATTCCCACCCAAGTTCGCCGTTCGTCTGGCATTTGAATGGTTTCCCAAGTATAGGGATACTTGCGCTTCGGGTTGGGACTGTGAGAGAGTAGGACTTGAGAGCCGCGATCGCAAACTCCGGTCATGGGGCCAGTATTGGGGCAATGAGCCGTAACAATTTCTCCCGTGACCAATTCTACATCAGCCAGAAATCGCTTGTAGCGCTTTACCAGCGTACCGGAATACAAAGCAGGATAGCGATAAACGAAGTCTTCCATATTGGCAACCACTGCGATCGCAGATGAATAGGATAAACTCAGATAGTTTTTCGGTAACGGTGCTCCTTGTAATAGCAGATTCAGTAGAACAGTTACAGTATTTGTAGGGGCTAAGCATTCGCACAAGTTAATAAACGATTCTACCGATAACT
>CAKZKB010000447.1 GCA_937121005.1 uncultured cyanobacterium
ACATAAGCTGTCAATTCTTTAGTTGTCATTTGGTCGTAATTAGGTTTCATTGATAAACCTCCAAAGTCCATCAGCAGACACTACAATTTGCAGGTTGTCTCCTGCTAAGATAAAAACGTATTCATGTTTGGGACTGTACCGAAACAGTTGGATGTCTCGGTAACAATTCGACAGCATTTGACAAACGCGGACGCAGGCTCGGGCTTGTTCGCAGGTGGGCTGAATCGTTCTCTCCTCAATGATGGTACGCAACTAGGTGATTTTACCATTCTAGCATACCTAAATCGAACTACCGTCCCAATTGATTCGGAATCCCTTCACAACCGCCAGGAACCGTTTCTCGAGTTTTCGATCCGCCCCAAGCACAAATGTAATAGCGTTGCGAATCCGAGAGCCGTTTGACATCGCTAAAGTTAGCATTTTCGACCACTGCTCCCGTGCGTTCTCCCGTGCGAAAATCCGGGGGTTCGGTGCGGCTGCGCGGAGTTGCTTTCTCGTGGGGGCCGTAAAAAAATCGCGTCCCTTGTAAGTCGGCTCCGGTTAAATTAGCCTCGTATAAAATTGTCCGGGCTAAATTAGCTTTCACCAAGTCACAGGCGGTTAAATCGGCGCGAACTAAGTTGGCATCGCTCAATTCTGTCCAGCGCAAATCGTTATACGATAAATCGGCTCCAGCCAGCATCACGCCTAAGTCGATGACTCGCACACCGTAAGGGCGATCTTCTGCATAGCCCCCCGTTCCGTCTAAAATCGGTCGCCCCAAACGACGATCGCGCCGCAAGGGGGTTAGCAGTTTTGACTGGGATAGAAAGCGGACAATTTTGGCTTTCCCGGAGCCATCAACGCTGCTTAAAATAGCCGCAGTGCGTCCTTCCGCGATCGCCCGTTCTTGCGGCCAGTCTTCGAGCAAACCTTCATCGTTAAGCGCCAAATTCGATACCCCTTCAAAATAAGTATCGATGGTTTGCTGTTGGGTAATGCGGTTTTGTTGAATCGTCAGATCTTTGGAAATCACGTATTGCTGCCAAGCCACGTAAACGGCCAGCAGCGCAATTAAAATTTGCCCCAACGCTCCGATAATTTCGCCCAGTGCGCCCACTGCATCCCAGTTAATTTGAATCGATCGACTGCCCTGAGTGTTAGAACCGCTTAACATTAATAAAGTAATCGCCGAAGCCAAAATTCCCAGGCTGGCAACGATCAGCGTTCGCCAGGGTAAGGGTAACAATTCGACCCAGAGTTTGCTCCATCCAGGTAACACCAAGCGTACCGAAAAAATGAGGCAAATAAATGCCCCCGCTAAACTCATCCATACGCTGTCGATCGCCAAGCCTAAAATCGCCAAGCCAATGGCACTGACAATGATTAAACTCGGCTCGATTTTACGTTGAGGGGGTTCGGTGCTGGTACGATCGATAGCATTGGCTCCGTAACCATTGGTCGCGTTGTGGCGCTCGATGGTATCCGGGATCCACTCACTGGGAGGAATAGAATTGCCATCGCGGACGATCGCGTCGGAATGGGGGGAAGAATTGGGATCGCTCATTCAGGTTCGTTCGAGAGGGGCCGGCACAGTACGACTCCTCTCGATTTTACCGAAAACGGGCGCTCCTTATTGAGTGCGTCGCCACGCCCCATCTCGGTAGAATGCAAAGGTATCGAACATGGCTCCCACGAAGCTGAAAGCCAAGGCGATCGCCATCAGACCCGCCAGAGGATGTCCGCTACCGAACGTGGACAGGACGGCTCGCACGGCTTCCATACTCGAACGAGCGATCGCCCCCAGTTCGGGAACGATCGCGATCGCCCGCAAACTGACCCATCCTAAGCCCACCGAGGCCCAGGGGAGGACAAAACTCAGCAGGCTAGCTAAAAACAGCGATCGCACCAAAGCAGGTAAAGCGTTCATAATTCGTCGAGAGCGGCGAGAGTGTCGCCGTCCGTAGTAGATACCAACGATAATGGCACTGGTTTCCGAAAAGATCGGCGCGATCGTACCAATCGATAGAAGATGTCAGAAATCTTAAACCTTTATTAAATGATTCGTTACAAACTCGGGCAATCCATCGCCCGGCCCCACCGCTCTAGTTGCGATCGCGCAACCTTTTGTTACAAAGTAGGTTAGCGATCGTCGATCGTGGGTAGTCTTCGCGTGGTTCGTTGATATGGCCAAATCTAGCTTCGCCAAATGGATCGATCGCTCGATCGCCGCTCTGTTCCTCGGCGGACAAACCATCATCCACGCGATCGGTGGCAAACTCCACCGCCGCAACCTGCTGGAGCAAATGACCGCCGTTGGCCCCGGTTCCCTCCCCATTAACACCCTCACCGCCGGGTTCGTGGGGATGGTGTTTACCATCCAAGTGGCGCGGGAATTCCTCAACTTTGGGGCCGGATCGGCTGTCGGTGGCGTGTTGGCTGTGGCCCTGTCGCGGGAACTGGCCCCCGTGCTCACCGCCGTCGTCGTCGCTGGCCGAGTGGGTTCGGCGTTTGCGGCCGAGTTGGGCACCATGCAAGTCACCGAACAAATCGACGCGCTCTATATTTTACGCACCGACCCCATCGATTATTTAGTCATTCCTCGGTTTTTAGCCTGCTGCGTGATGGTTCCGATCTTGACATTATTCTCGCTGTTTATTGGCTTGGCCGGCGGGTTGTTAATCTCCACAACCATGTATGGCATTGCTCAAAATGTCTTTCTCGACTCCGTTCGCAATTTTATCGGCATTTGGGATCTGATTGCGGCTTCGATTAAAGCGGGGGTATTTGGAGGGTTAATTGCCGTGATTGGTTGCAGTTGGGGACTCACCACCACTGGCGGCGCGAAAGGCGTAGGAGAATCGACAACAACCGCAGTGGTAACGGCGCTGCTAGCGATTTTTGTCAGTAACTTTTTCTTATCTTGGCTGATGTTCCAAGGCCCAGGTAGCAGTTTGAGTCAAGGACTTTGACAACGCAACAACGATCGACCAACAACAAATTTCCAGAATTAATGCAATCGATCGGAATGTGTGTAGGGGCGATTCGCGAATCGCCCCTACTATTTTCGCTCTAAAAAGATTTGGATTCATAAACTCCAACAAACTCACGTAAAACCATAGCTTGTTTTTGCACTTGTTGAAACTGAGAAGACGAGAAAAGGGTAAAGCTGTGCGGTGGAACGGACAGTAACAATTTGACGCTGTAGGTGCGGACTTCTTTTTTCTTCCCTTTGGCATTGCTACTGACTCGAATTTTTTCTTCGATATCGATCGAAGTAATATCGCTAAATGAATATTGCCGTTGTTTGAGATCGCCAGATTTTAAGAGAGATTGGCGGTAGCTGAAAGTGCGATCGCCCTTGTCAAAAATTAACTGAGTTTCTTGAAAGCACGCAAACAATGCTCTGACAACAGCAATAACAACAATTATCGCCAAAAGTACAGACCAAATCAATGTCGAGAACCAAGAGTCGGCATGAATTATTAAAGTAGAGCGATCGGACTGAAGAAAATCGTTAATTTGGCGGAGAATTTTCTCGCGATCGCCTAAGACTGAATCGACAACGGTTATCTCGCGATTGCGATCGTCAACTAAAACCACCCAAGTTTTCTCTACCTCTCCCTGACGATTTTTACGAGAACGGAGGCCAACGGCTACGACATTAGAAATATAAATAGATTTTGGAGATCTCGCATTCAATACAGTTGATTCCTGTTTTTCGCAGTTAACTTGTGTGGTTTCATCTCGGTAGCAGGCGATCGTCATGCTAGCAGCACTTCTCATCAAACCGTAGAGAGGAATGCCAAACGTACCGCCTAAAACAACCGCACTAAAAATAGACAGAACGGCTTTTTCATACCAACGTTGTCCTACATTTTCCGTACCGATCGTCAGTTTGGAGTCTGTATGTTCGATAATTTTCATTTCTCGCCGATCGATAGTTAATCGAGCTCGCTCTCCATGACAGTCGCGATCGCAGCTTTCGTGCGATCTTGAAACTCTTTGACGTTCACGTAACGTAAAATAGATAGCGACAGCACCAACCCGATCGCTTGAGTGACAAACACCAAGCCGTAACTAAAGACTGTTTCGCTAAAGATCGATCGTCCCAGATCTAAAATTGCGCCGCCGAAAACTGTAGACAAACCTCGCGCGATCGCCTGTGCCAACCCCCAGGCTCCAATAAACGTGCCCGCCGTTTCTGCAACGGTTAGATCGAGCATTAAGCTAATCACTCCGGCGGTTAAAATGCCAGACAGCAAGCCAAATAAGAGCAAACTTCCCATTAAGAAAGTTGGATCTCCTGTAAACCCAGAAGCGAAAATCAACAGCAAGCAAACTGCCGAACCGATACAGCCAATTTTTGCCGTTTTTTGCTTGCCCAAACGCGGCACAACTAAAAACCCAGTAGAAGCAATCCCGATCAGGGTTCCTAGCCCGAAAAAGGCATTGAGTCGGGTAGTTTCCGAGATTTTCATGCCGAACACTTCGCCACCGTAGGGTTCGAGAATCGCATCCTGCATGAACAAACTAATCGTCATGCACAGGACAAAGGCAAAAAATAATCCCGTTTGGCGGCTCGATCGCAAAATTTGTATCGCCGTTCCTAATGTCACCCGATCTTCGCGGTTGGCAACGCTCGATCGCCGTTCGTAGCGAGAGTATTTTTTCTCTACACCCAATGTCGCCACAATTGCCATCAAAACGACGATACTGGGAATAATGACAAACAGGCGGTTAATGGACGATCGCAACTGTTCGATAGAGGAATCGAGTTCCAACGGTTTAAGTAAAATACTGCTAGTAATTGCGCCGATAATAATCCCTACCATCAACATCGACCAGACAATGCTAACCAATTTGGAGCGGTTGTCTTCATCGGTAATATCCACTAACAAAGCGGCAAACGGGGTCGAACTGGCACTTAAAGCGAGGCCGTACACTCCGAAAGCGGCAGCTAAAACACCCACCCACGCATAACTTTGAAAACTGGCTCCTGTTGCTTGCCAACTGATGCCGAGTTGCCACACCACTTGCAAGGCTAAAAACGCTGCAATTGTAAATAGGATCGACCCGATCCAAACATAACCCGTGCGGTGGTAGCCACTAATGGATTTTGCATCCGACATTTGCCCGAACCAAACTCGCGCCGGAGAAACCAGCAATGGCACAGCGAAGAAAAGCCCAACCAGCGATGCGGGCATTTCCATCTCGGCGATCATGACGCGGTTCAGCGTTCCGCCGATCAAAGCACCGCTCAACCCGTAAGCAATCGGGAAAAAGCCCAAACGAATATTATTGAGAATACGACCAACTTTTTTCATAAAATTTCCTTTTTCTATCAACCGTCAAGGCGCAAAAAACGCCAAGTCGTTTTTAGCTCGCCAAGAAAGGCGAGATTTTTTGTCACGCTGCTTGCCTAATGCATATCCGCTGTTTCAACGACCTGCTGCGCGGCATCCCGCCCCTGACGAATACAATCAGGCACACCAATGCCGCGATACGAACTCCCTGCCACGAAAATCCCCTCCGGGAGCATGTTTTCTATCTCATCCACAAGATCAAGATGACCGACATTTGCCTGCGGAAAGGATTTCAACCACCTGAACGGGACGATTTGGATCGGCTCCGCCGTGATCCCAATAGTGGATTCCAATTCGGCTTTGACGATCTCCAACAAACCGGCATCGTTCTCTTCCGCGACCTCAGGCTTGCTACCCAGTTCTCGAGCATCTCGAGGAGATCTTCGGCG
>CAKZKB010000448.1 GCA_937121005.1 uncultured cyanobacterium
TTATACCATTTTCCGAAAATTGTAGGGGCGATTCGCGAATCGCCCCTACATCTGGGCAAACGCCGTTTGCCCCTACATAACCTGGATTTTTCAATTTGTTTTCCGATATCCGATTATGAACGATAACTTTCAGTCCCCCGATCGCGACTTAAAACAAACCATTATTGTGGTTATCGCGCTGACGCTGGCGATTACGTCCGCTTTTATTCTCCTGTGGAACTCCTTCGGGACGATCGTCAATGTTACTATTGCTGCCATCGCCACTTTGCTGGTTCTAGTCCCCATCGCGATCGTTTTTACTGTCGTTCCTGGGGCGATCGTCGCTGGCGCGATCGAGACGGTTCTATTTTCTAAAAAACAAGGCTTCAGTGGCGCGATCGCGGTTTTGATGCCCGTTCTCGCGGTTAACTTGGGGATCGCTTTGGGTGGGATGCTGCGATCGCCGACATTTTCTTGGGGATGGACCATCGATGCGATCGTTTCCGCGATCGCGCTAACAACCGTAGCTTGGAAGCGAGACACGCTGATTACCAAAACACCTGAATGTTTGGATTACTGGAGTTGAGATAAATTTCTGTAACGGGTCGGGCGATCGCGATCGCGTAAAAAATCCTGCGCCCAGTCAGGAAATTGTGTTACAATAACAAACAGTCCGAATCGGAAAAATTTGAGATTGCCGTGTCCGATCGCTCCTCTACCTTACTCCTTGTTGACGGTCATTCCCTGGCGTTCCGCGCCTATTTCGCCTTCGCCAAAAGTCGCGACGGCGGCTTGCGAACTTCGACGGGAATTCCCACCAGCGTTTGCTTTGGTTTTCTTCAGTCGTTGCTCGATGTTATCGCCACCGAGAAGCCAGAATACGTGGCGATCGCCTTCGATCGTCCCGAACCGACGTTTCGCCACCAAGCCGATCCCAACTACAAGGCGCACCGTCCCGAAGCACCCGAAGATTTCATCGTCGATACCATTAATTTACAGCAGTTACTCGCCGCATTGAATTTCGCGATCGTCACCGCGCCAGGGTACGAAGCCGATGACGTTCTCGCTACTCTAGCAAGGGAAGCCACCGAGGAAAACATCCGCACGCGCATCTTGAGCGGCGATAAAGATTTGTTTCAATTGGTTGACAGCGATAAAGATGTTGCTATTCTCTATCTAAGCGGCGCTTACGGTCAACGACGCACGGGCAAACCCACTGCATACGATCCCGATAAAGTCCGAGAAAAACTCGGCGTGACTCCCGAACAAGTGGTCGATTTCAAAGCCTTATGCGGCGACAAGTCCGACAACATTCCCGGTGTCACGGGGATCGGCGAAAAGACGGCGGCGAAGTTACTTAACGAGTATGCCACGTTGCAAGGCATTTACGACAACATTGACAATATTAAAGGAGCCAACCGCCGCAAACTCGAGGAAGGAAAAGAAGAAGCGTGGCGATCGCGATCCCTAGTACAAATTGTCTCCGATGCCCCCGTCGATGTCAACATCGAAGACTTTAAACTGCAAGGATTTGACGAAACCCTGGTTACGCCGTTGCTCGAAAAACTCGAGTTCAAAGATTATATCAAAAAGTTACCCAAACTGCAAGAACAGCTAAGCGGCGGCGCACCGATCGCCACTCCCGTCGAAGCGACTCCAGAAATTGCCGACGATGGCGATAGTTGGTTCTTCAGTGCCGAAGATACCCAACAGGCGCAACAACAGCAAGCTAAAACCCAAATTCGACCCCAAATTATCGACACGATCGCGAAACTTTCCACCCTGGTCGAT
>CAKZKB010000449.1 GCA_937121005.1 uncultured cyanobacterium
TTCTGGCCGATCGCCCGATAAAATTCGAGTTTATCCTTTGAGAAACCGGGTTTCTCGATACTACCGGAAGGCTTACCTTTTGCCTTTACCCCCTGAATAGTTACGGAAAATTAACCATCCAAATAGCGACGCACAAATTGCTCTAACGTCTCCATTTTTATCTCGAAAATCGATTCGAGATGCTCGATTTCGGCGGGAGTACAAAAGAACTCATTTGCCAGTAATACCCGCAGCGTTCCCAGGGAGTTTTGTGCTTGCGCGTCGAACAATCCGATCCCGGTACGAACGCCATCAAAAAGTGCCAAGGGGGGGTTAACTGTAATGGGTTCGCGATCGAAAACCCGGCTAAAAATTTTGGGAATGTCATCGCGTCGCAACACTTCCGGGCCGCCAACAGGTAAAATTTGATTGCGAGCCCCTTCGCGCGTGGGAGAATCCACCGTAATTTGTGCTAAGTCATCGGTACTGACGATCGACGTGCGGGTTTTGGAGTCGCCAATGAGGAGATAAATTCCCGTTTGTCGGAAGCGTCGCGCTGCCGGAAGCAAGTTGGAGGCAAACCCAGACGGGCGCAATATGGTATAATTTAAACCGCTCCCTTGTAGGTATTTTTCCACTTCCCGCTTGGCTTTGAAAACCGGAGATTCTTCGTAACCGCGATCGGCTCCCAAAACAGATATAAAAACGAAATGCAGCACGCCGGCTTCTTTGGCGCTGTCGATGAGTTCGACATTGGCGCGGTAGTCGGTTTCTTGTGCAGTTTCGCCGCTATCGCTAGAACCGTGTGCGCTGATGACGTAGCGAACGCCATGGCAAGCGCGACGAATATCTTTTTCGCGGCGCAAGTCGCCGATGCAAATTTGCGCCCCGCGCTGTTCGAGTTCGGAGTAGTTGGAGGTGAGGCGCGTAAAGGCGCGGACGGGTTGTTCGCGATCGCGCAGCAAGCGGACGACGCGCCGACCCAATCCGCCTGTGGCTCCGGTGACTAGATACATAAAAAGGGCAACGGTAGGCTGTTACCTCTATTGTAGCGTCAATTTTCGTGCTATAGTACGATCGCGCTTTTAGTTGCGAGGTGATACCATGTGGAAAAAACTGTCTTTTCCGGCTTTGGTTTTGATTGTGGCATTTATTTTGGCAGGCGATCGCCTGATGTTTTTGCCCCAACCCGTGCGGGCGGCGAGTTACCATTCTAGAGCATTTCTAGGCGGTTTGTTTCCCGATTGGTTGCAGCCGAAAGATCGCAACCAGCAGCGACAAGACCAAATTGACGAGTTGGAAAACTAGCAGCGATCTAGGCTTCTAAATAGGGTAAAAAGCCTTCGGGAACCAGGCGCAACTCCCCAGATCGGAAGCGATCGATGTCGATCCACAGGGCTTTTTTCTGGCGATCGCCTTCGCTGAACGTCAGGTCTTCGAGGTCGTAAAATTTGCGATCGACAAAATCGGCTCGGTAGAGTTGGATAATTTCGTGTCCGGGGCGATCGTTGAAGGTAAAAATGCTCTCAAGACAGCCTAAGTATTCGATGTTGGTTAACTCCGCAGCGATTTCTTCTTGGAATTCGCGCTGCAATGCGTCTTTGGAGGGTTCGCCAAAATCCACTCCCCCACCCATGACGCGATAGAAGGTTTCGTCTTTGGCGGGGTCGTAACCTTGGGAGAGGAAAACGCGATCGCCGTCGCGGATAACACCCAGGGCTAATACTCGAATTTTGTTGTTTTTACTCACGATCGCGAGGTCGGCACTGTCTACACTTTGTCTAGTTTAGCTCATAATCCTCCTTCTTGGCTCTGGGCCTTAGTGACTATCTTAGCTGCTGTACTATCCGATATAGCAAAAAATACCATCGCAGTGAAATTTCAGAAAAGCTCGATCGCCTGTATTCTGAAGAATCTTCCGATTTAGATCCAGTTCTCGCTCAAATTCAGTATTCCTCGCTACAGCGAGAGGACTGGTAATGTATCGCGGTGAGATTTGGTGGGCGAGTTTACCGGATCCTGTTGGTTCGGAACCGGGATATCGTCGTCCGGTTTTAATCGTTCAAGACGATCGACTACAATATTATAATCCCATACAATAGCGAACAGCAGCTTCAATTTCCTGCATTTTTTCTGAGGATAATTGGCCGATAGGTCTATCTTGAAAGCGCTTTTTGTCTAGCGATCGCATTTGAAAGCACAAAAAAACTGTTTCGATCGGCAATCCACTTTCATCGGGAGAAACGCGAACGTTTGTCGGGTAGTCTTGAGGAATATTGAGATTGACAAAGTAAATTTGCGATCGCCGAATACTCATGCTGTTTCCAATCCATCTAGGTCAGCAACAGAAAATTCTCCATCGATCGCTGCTAGTTCGGCTTGTATGTGGGGATCTTGTGCCATTTCTACAAGCTGTTTTTCTATTTCGTCCGGGTTAGTAAACGGAGCGATCGCTTTTTGAGGTCGTCGCGTGTTATCTGTTGGAATTAGCACCAAGCGATCGCTTTCTTGGTAAATCTCAATCTCTTCAACGCCTTGAAGGAGTTCTTTAGGAATCGTCGCGCCTTGTTCGGTGACTTTGATTTTCATGGCCTTCGTTGGTTGAGTAGCATAGCAACTGTAAATATAATAGCAGAAATCGAGGGAGCGATCGTGGCCAATGTAAGTCAAGTGTAGTAAACTGAAGTTAACAAACCCCAATTGTCAGTAACAGAATAGCGATCGCCGTTGGGTACAACAATCAAACAAGAATTGAAATTGGGAGTCTCGACAACGTGATGTGCCGTTAGTACGGAGTAGGTATCTCCATCGCGATCGAAAATGACTCCCGATCCCGCCGTACAACCGTCGATAATAACGGTAATTTCTGCTGCGATCGCGTTAATCTGCTCGTAAGTTAGCGCATTGGCAACCAAAGGTAAGGCGATCGCCAAAACGACAGCTAAGATCGTTGCAATCCATCGATGAGGTTTCATCATGTCAGCGAACGGTTCACCCGAATCAGTTAACCTTGCAGACTTGCCAATGGGGAGATTATAGCATGGATGCGGTTGGCTAACCGTTCTCGATCGCGATCGTCTCTACAGATAATAATCCCTGCATGGTGCGATCGCTCTCGATGCAATTTGAGAAAATCTCGGCGATCGAGGGTTAAAATAGCGCGATCGTTGTCTGTTGCAAAACTTAACACTGCCGGGTCGGGAATACCTAAACCCGCTTTTCCCGCTTCTGCTACTGTTAGTACATCGTGCCCGATCGATCGCAAACAGTTTACCGTTCGATAGGGAAATTGTTCGTCTGCATAAAAACGTGCCATGTTTTAGGCTTCCTCATTTTCTTGGATCGCCAGTTCGATCTCTTCAGGAAAGGCTTTCGCATAAGCGATCGCATTTTCCAAGTCAGTGGCACTTAATGTCGGATAATCTAACAGTAGTTCCTCGTTCGTACATCCCAAACGGCGAGCGTTAACCAGCAGCCAAACTGGAATGCGCGTCCCAGCAATTCTGGCTTTTCCACCGACGACACCGGGCGTTTTTTCAATTCCCTGCCAGCAGTTTGCTAGACTTTGAGAGAGAATCTGGATCGCTTGCGCTTTTTCCGTCGGCGAGAGACTGAGCAGTTGCGGTTCGAGTTCTTTGAGCGTCATGATGTTGTCAATATTGGTGGCATGGTGTCTATAGAATATGGTAGCATGGAGGGACGCTCGCTTCCACAGGATGAGGCGAAGGTATCAAGTTGACGATCGCGAGTTTTTATGCTAATCTTGATACCTTGGATATTGGATTTTAGGAATCAACTATGAAAACCATTTCACTTCCCGATGCAATTGCTGAAGAGGCAGAGATTCTTGCCGAACAATTGGGCATCTCTGCGAGTGAGTTGCATACGAGAGCCTTAAAAACCTATCTCAAAAAATACGATCGCAGTGAAATTTCAGGAAAGCTCGATCGCCTGTATTCTGAAGAATCTTCCGATTTAGATCCAGTTCTCGCTCAAATTCAGTATTCCTCGCTACAGCGAGAGGACTGGTAATGTATCGCGGTGAGATTTGGTGGGCGAGTTTACCGGATCCTGTTGGTTCGGAACCGGGATATCGTCGTCCGGTTTTAATCGTTCAAGACGATCGATTTACTCAAAGTCGAATGCGAACGATCGTCGTTGTTGCTATTACCTCTAATACTCGACTGGCAGAAGCACCGGGCAATGTTTTCCTACCTCATCAATCCACTCAACTACCGAAAGACTCTGTTGCCAATGTATCGCAAATTGTGACGATCGACAAGTCTTGCTTAACCGAACGGGTCGGATCTTTACCGAGGGATCTCCAAGATGAAGTCGATGAGGGATTGCGAACCATTTTATATTTGTGATAGAGGCGATCGCGGTTTGTGCTTGGAGGGGGGAAGGGGCGATCTAGACATTTCCAAGTGGGATTGTTGTCAATCTAGGGACTTTCTTAAAACAAGCTAAACATAATTGACAGTAGTGCAGATATTTATGTAAAATGAGTAAATTCACATTAGAGGATGATATGTTACTATGGTAAATATGAAAGAACTAGATCGCCAAATTATCTCAGCTTATGAAAATCTGGTTAGAAATAAATACCCAGATAAAGTTGTGTTTTGGCCAGTTCTTGCAGGCCATAACTCAAAAATAGGAAAGTTACAAGATTGGTGGATTCTAATTTTAGAGCATACTGGTTCGCCAAGCTGGCGTGGTGAAGGTATTCATTTATCTGCTAGCTTAATAGGTTTTGAAAACTTAAATATTTCCAACAAAGATCGCGTTCGCACCAAACTAGAAAAATACTATAACCTGAAGCCAACTGATGGGATTGTAATGGTAGACTCACAAGGTGAAGTTGAAGAAGATCTTAGCACTATGCTTAGGAAACATGAATACGCAATGGGGTTAGTATCAATGAAAATTTTCTTGAGTCACAAAGGGGTTGACAAGACTCTAGTTCGTGAATATAAAAAGACTCTTGAAGAGCTAGGCTTTGAGCCTTGGCTGGATGAAGATGCTATGTCAGCAGGAACAGAACTTGAGCGAGGGATCTTGCAAGGAATTCAAGACTCGTGTGCTGTTGTGTTCTTCGTGACTCCAAATTTCAAAGATGAAAACTTCTTGGCATCAGAAGTCAATTATGCTATTGCAGAAAAGCGTAAAAAGCAAGATGGATTTGCCATTATAACCCTTGTCTTAAATCGTGATGGAAATAAAGGTGAAGTTCCTGAACTATTAAAGACGTATGTATGGAAAGAACCACAAAACGATCTAGAAGGCTTACGAGAAATTCTTCGAGCTTTACCAGTTAGGGTTGGAGAAGTTTACTGGAAAAACCCTTAAAGTAACCCCCGGCTTCCTTGAGAAACCGGGGGCTACTTCAAAAAACGATCGCGCTTTGTTACAACTGCTTCACCTCCGACACCAACTGCGCCACCATATCCTTGGCGCTGCCGAATAGCATCATGGTTTTGTCGTGGTAGAACAAGTCGTTATCGACACCCGCAAACCCCGTACTGAGGCTGCGTTTAATGACGATCGCGTGCTTGGCTTTATCGACCTCCAAAATCGGCATTCCGTAAATGGGACTGGCCGAATTTGTCCGCGCCGCCGGGTTAACCACATCGTTGGCCCCAATCACCAACGCCACGTCGGTTTGCTCGAATTGGGGGTTAATGTCGTCCATGTCGCACAACTGTTCGTAAGGCACGTTCGCCTCCGCCAGTAGGACGTTCATGTGGCCGGGCATCCGTCCGGCGACGGGGTGGATGGCAAACTTGACTTCTACGCCGAGTTTTTCCAGTTGGTCGGTCAGTTCGCGTACCGCGTGTTGGGCTTGGGCCACCGCCATACCGTAACCGGGAACGATGACGACGCTGCGGGCATATCCCAACATCATCGCCCCTTCTTCCGTGCCCACTTGGCGGACAATTTTCTCGCCCGTCGAACCGCCGCCTGCGGCCGGCGCGCCGCCGCCTTCTCCAGTTCCGAAGCCTGCAAACAGGACGTTGGTCAGCGATCGGTTCATGCCTTTACACATGATAACCGTGAGGATAATCCCCGATGCGCCTACTAATGCCCCGGCAATAATCAGCATATTGTTACTGACCACAAAACCGGCCGCGCTGGCTGCCAAACCCGAGAAGGAGTTCAACAAGGAGATGACAACGGGCATATCGCCGCCGCCAATGGGGATGACGAACATCACACCCAAAATTAGGGAAACGGCGGTTAAAGCCAGGAAAATCGGTTCTGAGGGGGCGGTAGCAGCCAGATAAACGCTACCGACGAGGAACCCACCTAGAAGGGTGGCGTTAACGATTTGTTGTGCGGGAAATAGAATCGGCGAACCGGAAATCAGTCCTTGCAATTTGGCGAAGGCGATCAGGGATCCGGTGAGGGTGACACCACCAATAAGAACGCCCAACAGCACGGTAATGGTAGAACTGAGGGGGGCGTGGGCAGTAGATCCGAAGTAGTGCCAAAATTCGCCGACAGCCACCAAAGCGGAGGCCGCACCGCCCAAACCGTTGAACAAACCGACCATTTGGGGCATGGCGGTCATGGCGACTTTTTGAGCGGCGATCGCGCCAATAATCGACCCGATCGCGATCGCGACCAGAATCATTTCGTAGTTCAATACTTGGCGATCGAGCAAGGTAGCGACGATCGCAATTAGCATGGCGATCGCGGCCACTAAGTTACCTTTGCGGGCAGTGGCGGGCGATCCCAATTGTTTTAAACCGACGAAAAACAGGGCCGAAGCCACTAAATATGTCAGTTGAATTCCAGTTGGCAAAAACTCGCTCATTACTGTTGTGTCTCCTGTATTTTGGGAGGTTTAATACCAAGTTCCTGAATTAATGTAACAGAGGAGAAGCAGATGTAGGGGCGAATGGCATTCGCCCAATCTCAAATGTCACACTGTTTTCGGAAATATGTATATGGCTGTAACCATGGGGAATGGGCGAGGCATTCGCCCTG
>CAKZKB010000450.1 GCA_937121005.1 uncultured cyanobacterium
GGCAAGGAAACGGAGGAAGTTTGTTTGTTAACTCCGAAGAGATTGTTGTAGAAGATGGAGCCACAATTTCCGTGCGTGGTGTGCTACAAGTTCCCATGATGCCGCCAGGAATGGGAGGTGGAATGCCGCCAGGAATGCCAGGAACACCTCCTCCCGGCATGGGAAGTGAAATGCCAGGAGAACCGGGATCTCAGCCACCAGGAATGGAGGGCGGAATGCTATCGATGTCTCCGATCGAAGCAGGAAATGCCGGAAATTTGTTTGTTGTCGCCGAAGATATTCGCTTGCTGGATGGGGGAACCATTTTTGCTTCCAGCGAATCAGGGAATGGCGGCAATATTAATATTTTTACAGAGACGATCGTTGGCTTTGATAACAGTGATATCATTGCTGATGCTCGTCGAGAGGGGGGACAAATTTTCATTTCGGCTGAAGGAATTTTTGGACTTGAGGATCTATCGCGAGAAGAGGTTGAAGAGTTAGGGGAAGATTTCGATCCTCGCGAACCTCGCGATGATGAGTTTGATAACACCATTTCATCGATTTCCGACGATCCTAGTTTGGATGGGGCAGTGATTTTAAACACTCCTGAAGTGGATACCACCGATGATGTTTTTGAAGCTGAGTCGCCTACTAATCCCGAACAACAAATTGCTAGCGGCTGCGAAGCAAATGTAGGAGAAAATATCAGTTGGTACATCGAATCGGGTTGGGGAGGTTTGCAACGCAATCCGGGAGATGCTGTTTCGCCTCCAGCTATTTGGAGCGATCCTGACTCTCCTGAGACTGTTGGCAACAGCGATGCTAATTCTACTGAAGTCGAAGCGATCGTTGAGGCGCAAAATTGGGAATGGGTAGAGGGGGAAGAAGGCGCGATTGTTCGTTTTGTTTCCACTTCTCGCGATGTCGTGCCCTACAGTTCTTGGCAAAGTCCGGGAGGTTGCGATGAATAATATGGTACTATCAAATTTAGTTAACCAAACCCAAAAGTTCGTAGGGGTAATCCCCCTTTGGTTGCCCCTTAAACAGGGTAGGCACGGGGGCACTACCCCGACAAGAAATGTAACGTTTACCACTGCGAGGATGAAACACATATTACTGTTATCAATCTTGGGTGTCTCTGGCGCGTCGATCGCGTTTCCTGTGGCAGCACAAACGAGTCCAACGGCACCGGAAGATATTTGTATTTCTGGGTTTAACTTTATTGGAAATCAGGCATTCGATGCCGACAAACTCAGCGAAATTGCTTGGAACGCGATCGAGGAAACGCCAAGCGGGGACTGTACGCGAGTCAGTTTTGCCGACATTTTACAAGCGCGATCGGCTGTCACCCAACACTACATCAACGCCGGATACGTGACTTCCGGTGCTTACATTCCCGCCGCGCAAGAAGTGCGATCGGATGGGGGAACTGTCACCATCGAAATTGTCGAAGGCGAACTCACCGATATTGACATTAGCGGAAATCGTGGACTCAATGAAAACTATATCAGCAGTCGCCTGCGATCGGCAACTTCGACACCTTTAAACCGTAACGATCTCGTTGAGGCGTTACAATTTTTACGACTCGATCCGGCGATCGACAATATCACCGCCGAGCTGTCTCCCGGTATTCGTCCGGGAACCAATATTTTGCGAGTGGAAGTAGAAGAAACCAATCCGTTTGAATTCACTGCACGCCTGGATAACAACCGTTCTCCTAGCGTTAGCACCTTGCGGCGAGGAGGAGAAGCTAGCTATCGCAACCTTTTTGGCGTTGGCGATTTGCTAAGTGCCAGTTATTTTAACACCGACGGTAGCGACGAGATTAATCTCGGTTACGAAATTCCTTTTAACCCTCAAAATGGAACCATTGGCTTTCGCTATCGTCTCTCGGATAGCGAAGTAGTAGAAGAACCATTTAACCCTCTCGATATTCAATCGGACTATCGCAGCTACCAGTTAGAAATTCGCCAGCCGATCGTCCGCGAAGTGGATCTCGAAAACGCGATCGTCCGCGATTTTACGTTAGGGTTCAACTTCGATCGCCAAGAAAGCGACACCTCCATTTTAGGCGTGGACTTTCCCCTGTCTTTAGGTGCAAATGAAGACGGAGAAACCCGCATTTCCGCCTTTCGACTCTCGCAAGAATTTACCCAACGCAGCAACCGAGAAGTGTTCGCAGCGCGATCGCAATTTAGTCTCGGTGTCGGTTGGTTCGATTCTACCGTCAATGCCGAAGCACCCGACAGTCGCTTTTTTGCGTGGCGAACTCAGTTACAATGGTTTCGTCGCCTATCGCGCGGACGCGGCGATCCGCCAACTGCACCCGCACTATTGTTGCGTTCCGATCTACAATTGTCTACCCAATCTCTCGTTCCCATCGAACAGTTTGGTTTGGGGGGACAAGCAACCGTGCGCGGCTATCGACAAGATGCCCTTTTGGGGGATAATGGATTCTTAGCATCGGCGGAGTTGCTGTGGCCGGTTTGGCGCTGGACGGAAGCCGAAAGCGTGTTGTCGGTGGTTCCATTCGTCGATTTCGGAACGGTTTGGAATACTAGCCGCGAAGATTTGGATGACAGTACGTTAGTGGGGGTCGGTTTGGGTTTACAATGGCAACAAAGCGATCGCCTGCGAGCGCGTCTGGACTGGGGCATTCCATTAGTCGATCTCGATTCTGGAGAGGAGGAATCATGGCAAGAAAACGGCGTGTACTTTACCATCGAGTACAACTTATTTTAAGGCATTGGTGGCGCTGGATCGGTGTCGCGATCGTCACTTTGCTGGCGGCGATCGCCTTAAGTTCGCACCCGGCGAACGCGCGTTTGGATGGGGTTGACAGCGCGATCGTCCAAAGCGATCTCGGTTCGCTGACTCCTCAAGAGTTGAACGCACGGGGACGGGTTTTATTAGAACGCGGCGACGCGCGATCGGCGTTAGAAGTTTGGCAACAAGCCGAACAATTGTATCGAGAGCAACAGAATAATATTGGCGTTCTTGGTAGTCGAATTAACCAAGCGCAAGCCTGGCAAGATTTAGGTCGCTATCGGCAATCTTTGTTACTGCTGCAATCACTTGAGGACGAATATTCTATTACCAACTTGGTCGATGAGTCTTTGAAAGCTACCTATTGGCTAAGTCTTGGTAATGCTTTGCGGGCGATCGGCGATCTGGAAAAGTCGCAAGAGTCTTTAGAAAAGGCGTTAGAAATTGTCTCTTCTGGAGAACTGCGCGATCGCGTTCTCTTGAGTCTGGCAAATACCCAAGCAGCGTTAGGGAAGCAAGCGCAAAACCAATTAGACTTTCTTGCAGTTTCGGAAATTTTTAAAGATGTCACCGATATTATGCTTTCGAGACAAGACTTGGCTGCGGGAAGGACAAATTTTTATCATAGCTATAAAAATGCTTTCGATAACTACCAAACAACAAGAATGCAAGCAAGCTCTGCTTTAATGAAAACGAAAGCAGAAGTGAATATGTTCGTACTTGCCATCGATGTTCGACAGTGGTGGAACGAGAAATATCAAATTCGAGAATCCGAGCCAAATGTTTCCCAACCTCAATTTTTCTCTGAGTTTAGTTTGGACTCTCTCAATCTCGACTCAAGCCAAATTGAGCGCAATATTGACACTTTACCGTTGGCTTTCTCGACGCTGCAAGTACGCCGCCAGTTTGCCGATAGCTTAATTCAGTCCGATGAAGAAATCAATGTGAATCGAATCGCTTCCTTTTTGAATGAGACGCTTCTACAAGCTCGAGATTTAAACAACAAGCCCTTGCAGTCCTATACTTTAGGGCAACTTGGCAAACTCTACGAACGCACAGGAGAGTACGATCGCGCTCGAGAGTTAACTTCTGAGGCGTTAGCAATTGCGCAATCAATACAAGCGTGGGATATTGCCTATCAATGGCAATGGCAACTCGGACGTTTGCATCTAAAAACAAATGAATTTGAAAAGGCAAAGCAAGCCTATGAAACTGCTGTTAACACCCTCGATGTCGTGCGATCGAGTTTAGTGGCGATCGACCCTGATTTGAAAGTACCGGCTGAAGATGAAGGGAGTGGACGGACTTTTGTTGACTCGACTTTAGCCTTTTCGTTTCGCGATCGGGTAGAACCCCTTTACCGAGAGTATATTTCCTTACTCTTACCAGACAACAATTCCCCTTTAGAGCCTGAAACGGTCAAAGCATTAAGTGTAGTCGAAATGCTGCAAGTTGCTGAGCTTGAAAACTTTTTAGGATGCAAGATCTCGGATAATGAAAATAGCGAAAATAAAGAAGAAGTTCGAGAAGGCTTTCTTCCTAACCACATTGAATCTGTACAGAACAAAGTAGAGGCAACTTTACAAAAGATTCATACAGTCGATCCGAACGCGGCAGTTATTTATCCTGTCGTACTAGACGATCGAGTAGAACTTCTCTATTCATTGCGAGGTTCAGAGGTGCTGAGGAAAACTTCTATTGTTGACTCCATAGAAGTTTCTAAATATGTGAGCCAATTACGAGATCTGTTAGTGATTCCAGATGACTTTCCAGAAGTCAAAGGAAATTCCTACTATCTCTACCAATGGTTTATTCAGCCAATTGAATCAGAACTCGATCTAGGGCAAACTTTAGTATTTGGTCTAGATGCTCTGTTACAAAATATTCCCATGTCGGTACTCTACGATCGTGATGACCCAGATTATAATAAACGAGGTCAGTATCTTGTCGAGAAATACGACATTGCTGTGGTTCCTAGCTTGCAATTGCAGCTTAATTTAATACAGGAAGAAGGAGCTTTGTCAACTCAATCTACAGTGTTAGCTGGGGGATTGTCTAACCCCTTATTGGAAGGCGAACCGGGTATTGTACTCTCTCCTGTACGCGAAGGTTTTCAGCCTTTACCACAAGTCGAAAATGAAATCAGGCAAATTGCTTCTGTTTTTCCTGAAACCACTTCCTTGCTAAATGAGGCTTTTACCGCTAATGCACTGCAAAATCGAGTCAGCGATCGCGATTTCTCCATTCTTCATCTTGCCACTCACGGCATATTCAGTTCTCAACCCGAACAAACCTATATTCTCGCTGCTGACGAAGAAATTGAAGCTCGTCAACTGGCAGCTTTCTTGCGACTGCGAGAACAATTACAAGGAAGTCGAAAACCGATCGAACTCCTGGTTCTGAGTGCTTGCCAAACTGCCAAAGGCGATCGACGTGCTGCTTTAGGGTTAGCCGGAATTGCTATCCAAGCAGGAGCCCGAACGGCAATTGGCTCGCTGTGGCCGGTAGATGATACCTCGACAGCTGACTTAATGGAAAAGTTCTACGAGAAATTGGCTCAGCAGTCAGAAATTAGCCGCGTCAAGGCATTTAATGACGCTCAACGTTCTCTGATAAACGAGCCTCCAAAACAAGGATTTGAAAATCCGTTTTATTGGGCCCCGTTTGTATTAGTGGGTAATTGGTTGTAGCTAGAAAGGGGAGCGTTGTTACTCCCCTCGTCCCAGATGTTACTGCTGTTGCGGCTCTGGCAAAACGCAACACTCAGAAAAGCCAGCCGAGCGAATTTCGCTTTTCAATTGCTCTACTTGTTGCCGTAACGGTTCGTGGTATTCAGGTGGCAAATCGTCTAATTTTAGCTGCAATTCGGCATCTAATGCTTGCTCGACATTCTCGAGTGCTTTGTTCCAGGCTGCTTCAATTTCAGGATCGTTAGGATTGTTTTGACGCAACCGAGCCATGCGATCGAAAGCATCGTACCAAATTCCTGCCTCAGCGAGTTGTGCGATTGCTTCGCGATCGTCTGTCACTTCCAATTCGGGACGATCGACCCGTCGCACCCATCCCGATACACCAACCCAAATCGGTTGAACGGCCTCTTGCGAACGACAACCAACCTCCAGTTTCAATTCCCATCGATGGGGCGATGAATCGCTAGGCAGCGATACGGGTAACTCGATATTGACAAGTCCGGGCACGTCGGTAAAATCAATGTTGCGCTTTTGGTAAATGGCGCGTCCCGTTTCATCTCGCACGACAAACTCCTGACGTTCGATATCCTCGGGACTGTAAGGAACGTAAAACCACAAGTTGGGGCGTTCTTCCAATGTCAATCCCCACACTTGCAATTGTCCTTCTTGCAGGCTCGCAGGAACCGGACAGCTGTAACGGCGACCGCCACCACCCCAAATACCACCAGGACTACCCCGATCGTCCAGAGGATCTGCTGGTCGAAAGTTAAATTGGACTCCGCCGCCTTGGCTGCCACCAGGCGAGTCTCGATCGTCTAATGGAGGTCGAGTTTCGGCTTGAGCGATCGGCATATCGATCGATGCAACCTCGATCGCGATCTGACTGTCACCAGGTGCATCCCGATCCTCAAGTGGCGGTCGGTTGTCGGCTTGTTGGATCGACCTCTGAAAAGCAGCTACATCGGTTCCTATACCGAGTAATGCGAATGTTGTCGCACAGCTTAGGTAAACAAATCGTTTGCGGGACATAGTAGATTAACCTCACAATAAGTTAGCTTTGAACTTTGTTATTCAGCCAGGGAAATCCTTCGCTGCTTGAGGGTAAGAAGGATTTTTTTTCCAACAAAGGGTACTTTTCGGAAAAAATACGGACCTGCCCAAACAAGCCCTCCTGTTGCCATCAAAGCGATTGCTGATGGGAGAAAAGGAAGACAGATACCTGTTTCAGACAGGATAACCAAACCAATGCCATAAGAAATGACAACAAGCCCTCCAAAAGCAAGAACGACCACAGTCACCTTTAGCTCTGTACCTTGAGGCAACCGAATAAAATACCATACAATTAGTCCTCCAGCAACAGCAAAACCCGCAATGTATAGAGCATCTCCCCACAAAGGCAAAAATCCAAACAAAGGTCGATCGTCTAAAATTTTGCTGAGAATTTGACTCACCATATGACCGTGAACCACAACTCCTGGCATAACCTGTTTAGTTCCTTTACCGTAGGGCGTGGAAAAACTATCTACCGTGTTGAGAGAGGTTACACCGATCAATACAATTCTATCCGTAATTAAACTCGGATCGAAATTGTTTTCTAAAATATCGATTATAGATATTTCTTCGGCCAGTTTTCCCGCAGAATCGGATATTCGATCGGATTTACCAATGGAACGATAGTTGAGTAAAATTTGGTGTCCGCGATCGTCAATGTTTTGGTAAAAGCCGGTACGGTTTTCCAATGGCTCTAGAATAGTATCTGCAATTTGTAAGTGGCGCTCTGGAGTGACTCCAATTTCTATACCCTTAGAGTCTAAGTAGCGAAAAGCTAAGTCCATACTATAACCATAGGGGCTAGGACAAAGTTCGCTAGGGTCTTGGTAAAATAGGTGACGACGCACGACTCCATCATCGTCTACCTTGATATTGCTAAACGTTACGTTTTCTTCTGGACTTTCTGGAGGCGGCCCGACGCTAGCATCTTCAGGATTTTCCAGATCTTTGTGCTTGCAAATGGTAACTAGACGCGGATTTTCTCGGAAATGAACGGCTAATTCTTCGCGGCCTTCGCCATAAGAAAGATCTCGAAGCAAATCCAAGCCAATTGCCAAAGGATCGTGACGATCGATGTTAGCCAACAGCTTAGCCATCGTCCGATCTGTAATTGGATATTCATTTAAGTCCTGGATATTTTTGTCGGAAATCGTCACAATGAGCAGGCGATCGTCCGGCTCCTCCAAAGGACGCATTCGCATCATGCGATCGAATATAGGAAGTTCTAAGGGTTGTAGTATTCCTAGAAACCGAATCCCCACTACCAATGCTGTTGCCACTGCACCAAAAGCAGGAACGCTCCAAAGTGGCAATCGTTTGGGTTTTGATGGTACAACTTCATCGCTCTCTTCAATTGGCAAGCGTTCCACAACTTCTTTTTCAACCCAAGACAAGTCGAAAATTGATTTGTAGATAGGGTTGTAAGATGTTAACGTACCCCTTTCACGAACAACTAATCCCGTTCGCCACAACTCTAAATGTTCGGTTTCTTCTTTAAAGTCAATCTCTCCTTTTTCAAGGATCTGTTGGTATAGCTTGAGGCGCGACAAAGCACGATCGTCCGTTTCTGACTTGTGTAAAAGGCGATCGCGAAGGTGCTTTAAGTGAGGTGGTTCGTCTTGAGACTCCCAATTTTCAATCGTTTTTGTGCGAACTAGTTCTGCAACCCACTCTTTCTCACCTTCATCAATCAAAGAGTCTTCAGACTTGACCACCAAATCGCACAGCTTTTGCGTCAAGAAAGGCTGTCCTCCCGACCAGTACAAAATTCCCTGCAATACGGCTTCAGGATTGCTGACTTTTCCTCCCAAACCTTTAAGTAAGGGTTGAGCCTCTTCCCAAGTAAACCCTTGCAATTCAATTGGATAACCCAGATTGAAAGGTGGGTTGAGCTTTTCCTTAATTAACTCAGACGGAGTGGCTACGCCGAGCAAGGCAAACGTTAAGCGATTGTATTCAGCATCATCTGTTCGCTTGTTATAGCACGAGCGAATATAGGCTAAAAAGTCATCACCTTTAAACTCAAGGCTAAAGATGTTATCGATTTCGTCAATAAAAATGACGATCGGCTCCGGTACTCGTTTCAGGAGGATATTTTCGATAAATTCTCCCAAGCGATCGACGGGCGGTAAATTGGGCGATTGTCTCCACCAATCTCGCCAATCAAAATCTTTAAGAACTTCAAAATCACCTACCAAACTACGAATGAATCCTGCGTACCACTGTTCGGAAGTGACACCCTCTGTTCCCATCTCCGTCAGGTCGATGGAACTACAAGCAATCCCCTCTTCTTGCAGCCGCTTCATTACCCGAACTCGCAGGCTGGATTTGCCCATTTGTCGAGAATTCAGGACGTAGCAATACTTACCATCTTTGAGAGAGCGATAGAACTCCTCGTCAGCCCGACGGCTGACGTAGGTTGGGTCATCACTTGGCAGGCTGCCGCCAACGCGATATTGGTACTTCATTGGGGTCTTGAGGTCTTTCAGTTCCATTTTAACCGAGCACTTTCCTAAAGTAAAGACGGTACAATTGACATCTGGGTTCCACTAAATCTCCCTGGTGTTTCACTAACCCCATACTTTTGAGTTTGTAAGTAGGTATCGGTGGCAACTGCACGGGACTATCGCTAGATACAACTTCCTGGAAAGCACTCTTGAGATCCGGACTTTCTTCCAAGTTTACCAACTGTTCTTGCAAGTGGTTTTTATAAATTCCGGTCATGGTGGGAGCCTTGGACAGGATATCTGTCAGCGATCGCTGCATGGACACTGCCTTATAAAGTGCCTGCCTGATTAAATAAGGATGTCCCGCGACCATTTCCATCAGCGAGTTCACTTGAGAGTCATCCCAGTTCAGTTCGTGAAGGTGAACGAGACGCTGAACTTGTTTGCTGTCAAATTCTGGAAGTTCGACAGCTTCTCCCACGTTGAACGGCGATCGATTGATATTTAAGGAAGTGTAAACATCCGTGGAATACGCGATCGCCATATGCAGCTTCTTCCACACCGTTTTTTCTTTACCATACTCGTGCCAAGTTCTCAACATTCCAAAGAAATCCTGTGCTGTTTCCGCTTCAAACAGGCGATCGACATCATCCAAACCCAAAACTAAGGGAAGAGCATTATCTGACAGTAAATATTTTTCAAAATAATCATTACAATTCGAGATACTGCTCAACAGTTCTTCATCCCAGTATTCAGATAGCTTATCTTCTAACAAGAGTTTGCGTCCGACTTCTTGACAAAACCATTGCAGGAAACTATCTAGGTTGTCACGGATTTTTCGGTCGATCGCTCCTAACCTTAGATGTACAGTACGATAACCTTCCGTTTGGACTCGATTGAGAATCCGGAACATCAAGGAAGTTTTTCCCATTTGTTGCGGCGCTTTGATCCGAACCAGTCCACTAGGTTGAAGAATTGTCCTGTAACATAAATCTTCAATATTGAATTTTTGAATGGAACGTTCTATATAAAAAGGAGATTCTAAGGACACAGGATCTCCTGGGATTTCGAGGTTATTTAGGAGTTGAGAGGAAGGTGCAGACGAACTTTCCTCTTCTACAATATTTACAACAGTGTGTGTAGGATTTGTTTTCTCTTCTTGCTTCGCTCCGCTCGCTTCTCGTAACTTCAAAGAAAATCGTTCCTCTAGCGGAAAAGAAGGCAGGTTTTTTTCAATAACATCAAGTATCGCGTAAGCAAAAAGCTCGCTAATTTCGCTTTCAATTTCCCAAGCAGGGATAGTTTGTAAGGTTTTATACCACCAAGGATTGTTCCGAAGAGATTCTTGCGTTAAACCCATGCAAATTGGTAAAATTCCAGGCTTTTTGATTTCGGGATTTTGTTGCTGCAAACTGACAGCAATTCCAATCTCCCAGATCATAGATTCGCTAACTAAAGAGTCCGGTGTTAAAACCAGCAGCAAATATTCACATTTTCTTAGCTCACCGTCAATTTTTTCTCGACGTTTTCCACTAGGCTCGGTATTCCGATCTTCTGGGAAAATCTCGTAGCCCGATTGCTTTAACTTGTTACTTAATTTTTGCACTGAGGAAACATGGGAATCGCGGCTATAGCTAATGACAATTTTAGGCTTGGACTTAATCAAGCCTTGCGCGACTTCCTTCAACTCAGGAATAAAAAACAAAGCTGATATACTAGCGAGGCTCCCTACAATACCTATAATTACAGCAAAGTCCATTGTTTTAGTTTAACTCCAACTTAATTGCCATCTTGGCCAGTTTCTCGCGCATCCATTTTTCAAACAGTTCGTTTTGTAACTCCCGTTTGAGGCCCGGCTGTTCTAGAGAAGCCGCCAAAATGTTATCGACTCGGAACAGGCAAAAGCGATCGTCCACTTCTAGCACTCCTACAATATCACCCGGATTGGTATCGGTCAATGCCGTCCGCACCCCTGGGGGCAAACTCCCTCGCCGGACTGGAGGAATGGCATTACCGATCGCGTCTTTTGTAACAGAATGCGATCGCGCCAAGTCGTCGAACTGACTCGGTTCCTGTGCCAGTTTCTGTTCCAGATCGACTGCCAGTTGCTTGTCTTCAACAATAATACGCGATAGCACCACGCGATCGAGATCCGGTTTGCGCTTGGCAAACCACTCTTCCAACTGCGGTTCGGTGACTTCAGCTTTCAACTTTTCCACTTGAAAGCCGAACGCGATCCGATC
>CAKZKB010000451.1 GCA_937121005.1 uncultured cyanobacterium
TGTTTTTCCAGGGCGCATTATTTTTAATTGTGGTGACGGCATTGCCCAGTGGTATTGTAGGATGGGTGCAGCAGTCGGGTGTCGATGTCGTTCGCTCGATACGGGGCAAACCCAAGATCGCCACTTATCCTCGCTTGGAAACCGATCCGGAGGTGCAGCAAGAACGAGAACATTTTGCAGACTCGGAGAATTAAACTGCGCTTTGGGGGGGACAATGACCGGAAATGTCGGGTATACAAGTCTCTGACTTGAGGAAGAGGTCTTAAATTTTGAATTCTGAATTTTGAATTTTGAATTGGAGCAAAGCGACTTGACTGTAGAGACTCGCACTTCGCAGACCGAAATTTATCCCCAAGGTTGGCAGCGATCGCGCCAACTTGAGGATCCGAGTGCGACGCGCATTCCCTCTCAGTTTGTCTGGGCGATCGCGATCGTTTGTATTGTACCGTTTATCGCGCAATTGTTAGGGATCGATTTTGGTACGCCAGGAGAAGCGATCGTCCTCGAGAGACTTCCCAGTTTAGAACCTCACCAACTTGTAGATACCCTGCATCGCCATTTGGCTGGCAGTTTCGTCCACACGATCTTAGAGTGGAGTGCCTTTTGCGCGGCGATCTTTATTGTTTTATTAAGTTTTCTCCATTATAGCATCAAAGGCAACGCCATGACCCCAATTATCGGCATGGCTTTATTTTTTTCTGGGGTGATGGATGGCTTTCATACCCTGGCAGCCGATCGCCTCATTGAAGCCGTCGCCGACAACCAAAATTTGATTCCCTTTACTTGGGCAATTTGCCGTTTGTTTAATGCCTTAATTACTATTATCGGTACGAGTTTGCTGCTTTTAGGAACGCCGGAAACGCGACGATCGCACCGTCAAGGCTTGGGGTTCGTGCTGGTTGTCAGTGCTGTTTTTGGCATCATTGCTTACGGAATTGTCTATATTTGTGCTACCCGCGATCGCTTGCCGACAACCATGTTTCCCGATGCGATTATTAGCCGTCCCTGGGATGTGGCTCCACTCGTTTTATTTGCCTTTGCAGGCTTAGTGGTTTACCCTCAGTTTTACAAGCGCGATCCCAATCCGTTTACCTACGCTGTGGTTGTTAGCGCTATCCCCAATATTGCCGTCCAAATTTATATGGCGTTCGGCTCCACTGCCCTATTTGATAGTAATTTCAATGTCGCTCATTTCCTCAAAATCGTCGCTTATCTCGTGCCTTTAGTGGGTTTGGGATGGGAATACGTGCAAACCTATCGCGCGGAAACCGTTGCGTCGAGCAAGCTCAAGCAGTCTATTACTTTATTGAATTCTTTAGTCGATCGCGTTCGCCATTCTGTTGCCTTAACCACTAGAGTTGCCGCTTCGGGAAAACAACTCGAATCCGTCATTTCCGAGCAAATTGACTCGACCCAAAAAGTAGAGACAACTGCCGAAACCATGTCGGCTGATGCGCGATCGACAATGGCAACAATGGTACAAATGCAAACTGCGGTAGACGAACTCGCTGTCACCGCCGATCGCTTGTCGCAAAATTTACAGACTGCGGCTAACAAAGCCAATAAAATTGATAGCATCATCGCTACCATTAACGAAGTGTCCGCTCAAACCAAAGTGCTAGCCTTAAATGCTTCCATCGAAGCGGCTCGAGCCGGCGATCGCGGACGGGGTTTTGCCATTGTCGCTCGAGAAATTCGGGAACTCGCTGGAAACACGCGATCGGCGACGGAAAAAATCGAAGAAATGCTCCAAGAACTGCGATCGGGAATGACAGACGGCGCAACGCAAATGCAGCAGTTTTCTCGCGATCGCGTTCGGGAATTGCAACCCTGCTTAGAACAACTCGATCGCAGTGTCGCCGCACAAGTGAAAGGAGCCAAACAAATCGCCGCCGCCATGAGAGAATTGCGACGATCGTCCACTCGTACCGGAGACTATTTCCAAGAACTCGATAGCGCGATCGCGCAACTCGATGGAGCCGTACAAACTTTAGAGCATTCTTTTTACTCGTAAGGAACAATGAGCGACACCATTTTAGATATCGAAAACCTCACCGTCAGCTTCGATGGCTTCAAAGCCCTCAACAACCTCAATTTTAGCATGGAAGCGGGCGAGTTACGCACCATTATCGGCCCCAACGGAGCCGGAAAAACCACCTTTCTCGATGTGATTACCGGGAAAGTTCAACCCACCGAAGGACAAGTTCATTTTAAGGGCAAAAACCTCAAAAAACGACCGGAACACCAAATCGCTCGCTTGGGGATCGGACGCAAATTCCAAACCCCACGAGTCTATACAAACCTCACCCCGCGCGAAAACCTAGAACTGTCTTGCAACCGCAGCAAAAATGTCCTTTCTACCCTGTTTGGGAAAACGCCAGCACCAGAAAAACGCACCGTCGGCGGACTTTTAGAAACCATCGGTTTAACGCCAAAATCCGACATCAAAGCCGGGTTGCTGTCTCACGGAGAAAAGCAGTGGTTAGAAATTGGAATGTTGGTGGCACAGTCGCCAGATTTGTTACTCGTAGACGAACCCGTTGCCGGGTTAACAGATGAAGAAACCGAACTCACGGGAGAATTGCTAATTTCCCTAGCAGAAAGCCACTCGATTATTGTCATCGAACACGACATGGAGTTCGTGCGCCAAATTGCGCGTAAAGTCACCGTTCTCCATCAAGGATCGGTGCTGTGTGAAGGCACGATGGACGAGGTACAAAACGATCCGCAAACCATCGAGGTTTATTTAGGACAGAAACCCACCATTTCTCCGAGTCAGTTACGGATGTTGCGAATTGTGGCTTCTATTGCTTGGTCTGATGGCAATTTAGCTCCAGAAGAAACGGCAGTGATTCTCTCTCGCTTGAGCCAACTTTTTGCCGACGATCGCGATCGCCAACAAGAAATCGCAGCCGAGTTGCGAGACTATTTATCCCAAAGTTTACCCGTCGAAGACGTAGTTAAAGACATCGACAGTTTGGAACAGCGAGAAGAAATTGCTAAAATCTGTTACGAGGTGATTCGATCGCACTCTCTGGTTCCCCACCAACCCGCCATCAACAAATGGGAAGCGGCGGCTTACCGTCGGTTGCTCGAACTGTTAGAATTACCGCCAGAAGTGGTTAAAGAAATTGAAACTGACAGTTAACTTGACGCGAGGTGCGACACCTGGGGCGACTGAGGGACTTGACAATATCGCTAGATGGCGATTTAATGATATTGTCACCTCAACCCCCACAACGTCATGCAAGACACGATTACCATCGACGATCGCCTCGCCGTCTTCACCAGCCAACCCACCGCCGAACAGTTGCAACAGGCGGCGGAAGCAGGGTTTTGTTCGGTGATGAACCTGCGCGTCTCCGAAGAATCGGGGTTTGTGTCCGATGAAGGACAGAGCGCGGAAGCCGCCGGACTGGAGTACGCCCACGCACCTTTTGCCCCCGGCGCGATCGAGGTGTCGCAGATGGATGGCATTCTCGATCGCCTCGACGAATTGCCCAAACCCGTACTGCTACACTGTAAAAGTGGCGTGCGATCGGCGGTGACAGCGTTGATGTTTTTGGCAACCCGCGACGGACTTAGCGCTTCCGAAGCCACAGAACGAGGATTGCAACTCGGTATCGATATTAGCAATTCTCCCGTGCAGTCGTTTTTCCAAGCCTATTTGCGCGATCGCGCCCAGCCTTAAAGCATCTGTCAAAATAGAAACTGTGCGATCGGCGAGAGTGAAGCGATCGCCCAGAATTTCGCCTAGGAACTGGCAGCTAACATCCGTTGAATGGGGGCAAGTGCAGCAATGCGAATGTCTTCGGGAAGCGTAATTTCAGGCGTACCATTTTTCATCGCCAGATACAACTTCTCCATCGTATTCAAACGCATATGCGGGCATTCGTTACAGGCGCAATTGGCGATCGGCGGTGCGGGGATAAACGCCTTGTCGGGAATTTGTTTTTGCATTTGATGGATAATACCCGACTCGGTAGCAACGATAAACGATCGCTTCTCGCTGTGACGAGCGTATTTTAGCAACGCCGTTGTCGATCCGACAAAGCGAGCGTGCCGCAGTACCGCTTCTTCGCATTCAGGATGGGCGATCGTCTCGGCTTCGGGATGTTCGACTTGCAACTGGATGATTTTTTTCTCTGAGAAATTCTCGTGCACCATACAGCTACCCGACCACAATACCATATCGCGCCCTGTTTGCTGCATGACGTAGCGACCTAAGTTGCGATCGGGGGCAAAAATAATCGGTTGTTCCGGGGGAATTTGGTTGACAATATCCACCGCATTGGAACTGGTGCAAATAATGTCGCTCATGGCTTTAATTGCCGCCGTACAGTTGATGTAGGAGACGACAACATGGTTGGGGTGCGCGGCTTTAAATGCTGCGAACTCCTCCGGCGGGCAGCTATCAGCTAGAGAACAACCGGCTTCGAGATCGGGCAGCAAAACTCGTTTGTCGGGGTTGAGAATTTTGGCGGTTTCTGCCATGAAATGTACGCCTGCAAAGACGATCGTCTCGGCATTGGTTTCGGCAGCTTTTCGAGACAATCCTAACGAGTCGCCGATATAGTCAGCAACATCTTGGATGTCAGGATCTTGGTAGTAGTGTGCCAAGATAACAGCGTTGAGTTCCCGCTTTAGATCGTCAATGGCGGCGAACAAATCGCGAGGAAAGGTGGGGGTTAGGGGACGTTCGGTGACAAACACAGTAGAGGTAAGGGCGAGTTGAACTTAGACTATTCTTAATATAGTAGATTTTACCAAAATTAACAGCCCCCCACCCATTTAAAGAGAAAATGGCTCAAACTCTGGGCTGGTAAAGGGTTGGGAGATTTTAGGTGGCGAAAATGTCAGAGGGCGATCGCGGTATCCTCTCCGGGGAGGGTGCGGGGGATGGCGTTGGTTGGAAAACGGACACCCATCTGTCAACGAGGAATCATACCAATTTCCAGAATTAATGCAACAGATTGAAACCGGGATGTAGGGGCGAACGGCGTTCGCCCAAACTGAAGTGTAACGCTATTTTCGGAAAATGGTATCACCCCCATACCCGACGCAAATTCAACACAAAACCCGGTAAGACTTCTTCACCGGATGAGGTCTTAAATTTTGAATTCTGAATTCTGAATTCTGAATTGGAGCGAAGCGACTGGCGATCGCCAAGTTTATGTGTTTCAGCGCACAAAGGCAGCATTCCGGATCGATCTTGTTAAGGCTGGTATCAGTAATTAAGCAAGTGTTTTCTTGCGTCATTGAGGGAACGTAACCGCATCTATATACCGTATAAATACGGACAGGGAAATACGCAAAGTACCGATCGCGCGGCGATCGCGATATCAATTTACAAACTTTATTTGTCCGCAGGATTAACAAATGCTTGAAACTACCGCAAATACAGCAAATCTCGTCTTTTTAGACGGCAACTCCACTCAGCTTGTAGCCAGCGATGGCGACGATATGCTGCTCGCCATGGCAGGTGACGATACGATAATTGGCATGGGGGGAAATGACTACATCAACGGCAACGAGGGGCGCGACTTTATCGGCGGAAACCAGGGAAAAGACACCCTGCGGGGAGGAAAAGACGATGATTTCGTTTATGGCGGCGACGACATCGATTTGATTTTCGGTGACAAAGGGGGCGATCGCCTCTACGGAGAAAATGGGGAAGATATCATCGCCGGTGGCGATGGCGACGATGCGGTTTTTGGTGGTAGTGGTACGGATCTTCTATTTGGAAATAAAGGCAGAGACAGCTTGTTTGGTGGTGCGGATAGCGATACCATGCGGGCGGGAAAAGAGGATGATGTCCTCATGGGAGAGCTCGGAAACGATGTCATGTATGGCGAACTGGGCGAAGATGTGTTATATGGTGGTGAAGGCAGCGACACCCTTTCTGGAGGTGAAGGACGCGATCGCTTTGCCATTGACAACCAATATGGCAGCGAGTCGATCGCCGATGCAGATGTCGTCACCGACTACGATGTTAATTTGGACTCGTTGCTGTTAATTGGTAATATTGCCTTCGAGCAGTTAGAAATTGTCCAAGGATCGGGACAGTTTGCTAGCGATACCATCGTTCGCGACACCGAAACCAACACCATTCTCGCTCGCCTTCTCAATGTCAGCAGCAACAGCATGGATCGCGATGAATTTGAAGGGGCTGCACCGCCTCCAGTTGTCATTGAAGAAAATCCTGATGAGATGCCGTCAGACACGGTTTCGGGTGGCGATACCCCGGATATGGGTAGCGATTCTCTACCCGGTTCCGAGGGCGATCCGGTGTCCGATCCAGTATCCGATCCGGTTTCCGATCCCACTTCCGATCCCGCAGTTGCCGAAGCCAGCATCGCTTTTAGTAGCACAACCTTCAACGCTGGCGAAGGAGATGGAACCGCAACCATTACCCTAGCGCGATCGGGCGACACCAGTGGCGAAACGAGTGTAGACTATACCACTGGGGATGGAACTGCGATCGCCGGATCCGACTACACCGCCGCCTCGGGCACGCTAACATTCGCCGCCGGAGAAACTGTCAAAACCTTCACCATTGACATTACCGACGACTCGGATACCGAAAGCGACGAGACGGTACAATTAACCGTAACTAGCGTCAGTGGCGGTGCGTTAGGCGAACCCACTGAAGCCACGCTGACGATCGCCGATGACGATACCGTTTCCCTTCCCGGCGCACTTCCGGCGGCGATCGATACCAGTTTTGTTGGCTTCACCCCCAGCGATACCGAAGCGACGATCGCGGCGACGGCTGCCCAACGCTTGACTTTAGGCACCCAAACCATTTATATTGGAACGTGGCAAGCTACACCTACCAACCAAAATCCGATCGTTGCCAGTTTCGACAGTGCCAACCCGATCAACAACTGGATCCGCACCGACTACGAAATGACCGGAGCCGACGGTACGGGTTACGGTTTATTATGGGATGGTAGCAATCTTTATGCTGTTTTCAGCACTGACGGCACGCAAGGTAGCGTTAGCGAAGACTGGCGGCGTGCCAGTGGCGGTGCGACGCAAAATTGGCTGAAGAGTTACGGTGCGGGTGGCGGGGGAAAAATTACCGTTTTAGGTAAAATCGATCCGGTGACGGGAGACTTGCAAAGTGCGGCGTACATTTCTGCACTGTTGAGTAGTGGCAACTCGAACAGCTTAACTCTTACCGATATTACCACCAACGCTAGCGGTAATCTAGTGGCGCAAGGGCAATCGTTCTTCAGTCCTCGCAATCCCGACGGCACGGCGATGACCCAAGTGGGATCGGATCCGTCTCCATTCGATTATACCATTGAAATTACACCAGACTTACGCACCGTTGTCAATACCTCGGCGGTGGGGTGGGTGTAATGTTTTGTTAAGGGCGATTCGCGTTTGGCGTAGCCTTTGCGTAGCAAATATCGCCCCTACACAATTTGATTCCGTCCGAAGGTGGAGAAGGAATTGTACCCCAGAAAGAGGCGCGATCGCGGTTTTTGACTTACCTTAAATGGTAACACGACCGTCAATCTTAACAATAACCATGAAGACTCTTTTTACTGCGATTGCGATTCTTGCAGCTACGTTTGCTTCTGGAAGTGCCAAGGCGAATCCTGTCGATTGGGAACGCCCCGAAAGCTATTTAACGCGATCGCAAATCCAAGAAATCGCGCGATCGTCTTCCGACGATGAGACTCGCCAAGTCATTGATTCAATGCGAGTGTATCCCATCAATTCCGATCTATTTTTAGTGAACTTCCACTCGCCGCAAATTTGTAGTATCTCTGGTTGTTCTTACGCCATTTACCAGCAAGACGCAGATGGGGATCTCGATACGCTATTCCGACGCAGTTTGCTGGAGATCGATAGCGTTGCGGTTGAAAATACCTATCGAAATGGTTTACCTTGCGTATCGTTGAATACCACTCGCTTCTGCTACGATGGCCAAAAATATAGCAGCGATCGTGTTTAGACAAAGTAAAGTAGCATGGCATTCTGTTTAATCTGTTCGGCACGTTCACCTGCCAAATATTTTGCTTTTTTCCAAAAAGCTGATTCTGGCAAGTATTGTGCTGTCATAAAAGCTCCGCACAGCGTAGTTTTTTTCTTTAACAGTTCTAAAGTTTCAAGAGAAACTTCTTTGAGTTGGCTTGTAATTCCCATTTTTTGGCCTCGCTAAAACACAAGTTTACAAATTCAATCCGGGCGAACTTTAGGTCGAGTCCTCCAATTCTGAACTCTGAATTCTGAACTCTGAACTCTGAATTGGAGCGAAGCGACTGCTGCGATCGCGCCAGCGATGGCTACAACCCAGTCCTAGACAGAGTTACACCGAGAGATGCGTAAGGGATAGAGAGGGAAGCCGGAAGGGTGAGGGTTGTCGAACTGAGGTTAAATCGCCGAGAATTGGGTATAATTGAAGTAGATTTTTATGTTTGTTTGATAGTAGCATCGATCGCTATTTCCAGCCGATGTCGTCGATCCCTGCTTCGGAATCCTCATTCGCAGGTATGCCCCGCCCCACCGCCAGCGTTCGCTACGGTGCGGATCCGCCCGAGGCGATCGTGCGTCCGGCCGAAGTCAGCGATCTGGGGGATCTGGCCAGTTTGCTGGCCGAGAGTTTCTACGATCGCACCTGCTTCGATCGCTGGTTGCTGCCCCTCATGCGTCTGGGGATCTACGAAGATTTGCGAATGCGACTGCGATCGCCCCGTACCGATGCCGTTTGTTGGGTGGCCGCGGCTACCGAAATTCTGGGTACGGTGGAACTGACGTTGCGTTCCCCTCCCTTTTGGCAACCCTTGAGTTCTCCCTATCTCTACATCTCTAACTTAGCCGTTCGCCGCCAGTCCCGCCGCCGAGGAACCGCCTGCCAACTGCTGGCCCAGTGCGAAAAACGGGCGATCGAGTGGGGATATAGCGATTTGTACCTGCACGTCCTCGAAAACAACCAGCAGGCCCGGCGGCTGTACGAAAAATTCGGCTATCGTTTGGTGCGTGTCGAGTCCAGTTGGCTAACTGTCCTAATGGGGAAACCGCGCAAATTGCTACTCCACAAGCGGTTGCGAATCGCGAGAAATCCGCAATCTCACGGTGGTGTCGCCTTTTGATAGAGTTTACCATCGATATAGAGACAGAGAAAAGCTGCTTTTGGCGATCGCTCTTCTCGGTCGCAATAGAGAAAAAGCGACCCCTTAGCCCCAAAATCTTTACACAAACTTTATCAAACTTCGGTTGGATATAAAGATTGCGAGAGATGTGGGTTCTGCTAGCACTCAAGGCTAAGCTTTGATTACAATAGTAGGGCGATCGCTAAAATAGGTTTAATAACACGCCTCCGCAGAGTATGGCAAGCTCGCCGGCAACTGTCGGGCGATCGCGGCCAGATAGAAGAGGGGGTCAGGAGGATAAAACGTATGTCGGACACTCTTAAGTTAATTCAATATTCCCAACCCGCCGAGCTCGTAGCCCAGTTGAATAGCGGGCAGTTGATGTCGGTGGACAGCCGCAGTCGCTGTGGGTTAATTGTTTACAAGCGCTATTACGCGGAATTTGCCGGCCCCGGTGCAGCCGTTGGCGGATTTTTCGACATTGGATCCCAAAGAGTCGTTCCCGTTGGCAACGTGGCCCTAGCGCACCCGGAGAAGCACGAGGATCGATCCTCGGCCTACACCATTCGCCGTCACTGGATCCGCCTGGCCGAGCAAATGACGGAAAACCCCGTTCCCCTACAACGGGCGAAAATGCTCCTGACCCAGTTCGAGCACTACTTCGGTTTGGAAACGGTCAACCAGATCCCCGACGAAGCCCTCGCACTCATTGTCGGCGTACTTCCCCAAACGATCCGCATGGTACGCCGTCCCTTGCAGAAGAAAAAAGAACTCGTGGCCGTCTAAGGAAGTTACAAAACTTAACAAAAAGGGCCTCGCATTCGACGATCGCAATGCGAGTTTTTTCGTGTAGGGAAGGAGGCGACTAGAGGGGATGAGAAGCATCGATCTCGCCGCGATCGCGGCCGTTATTTTCAGCATACCCACGATGCCCGTTTGGGCTCAAATCGTCCCCGATCGCACGTTACCGGAAAACTCGTTAGTAACTCCCAACGGTAGCGGATTCCAAATTGAAGGAGGAACCGTCGCCGGAAGCAATCTTTTCCACAGTTTCTCGGCATTTTCCGTGCCGTCTGGGACAGAAGCATTTTTTAACAATCCAACCGCGATCGCCAATATTTTGGCACGAGTCACAGGCGGAGACATCTCCAATATTGACGGGATCCTGCGTGCCAACGGCAATGCCAATTTAGTGCTTGTCAATCCCGCAGGCATTATTTTTGGAGAAAATGCTCGTCTCGACTTGGGAGGATCCTTTTTAGCCACCACCGCAGACCGCATTGAATTTGCAGACGGCTTGTTTTTTAGTACCACCCATCCTACCGCAGCGCCGTTGTTGACCGTTAGCGTCCCCGTTGGCTTGCAGTTTGGTGACGTTCCGGGGACGATCGCGGTGCGCGGTAACGGTAACACCCTCATCCTAGATCGATCGGGGGAAGAAGTGCTGCTAGCGCGACAACTGGCCATCGATCCCCAGCGATCGGGGTTGCGATCGCCGGGTCGAACCCTTGCCCTTGTCGGGGGAAATGTGAGCGTTTTCGGAGGGAATTTAATTGCCGAAAGCGGCCGCATCCAGGGCAAACGCATACTCAGAAAGACAGCCCCAATTTTCTCAATAACAGCGACCTAGTTGCAGCTTACTGAGAATCAGCCGGCCGATCGTGACCCCAAGAATCGCTGCGATCGTGATTCTTCCGTTAACCCAGAATTAGTATGCGTTTGCCCTGCGGCCGCATCGAAGTCGGTAGCGTGGCGGGGAATGGTACGGTAAAATTAGAGGCGATCGCGGCCGGTTGGCAGTTGGGATACGACGCGATCGCCCAGTTTGGCGACATCGATTTAGTCAATGCGTCCTTCGATATCAGTGGTGACGGGGGCGATACCATCCAAGTGCGCGGGGGACGGGTGACGATGGCCGACGGTAGCGCCCTGCTAGGATTTAGTCTGGGATCGGCTGCGGGTGGGAGTTTGGCGGTACGGGGTAGCGAGTCGGTGACGCTGGCAGGTGCAAACGCCACCGGGGCTCCGAGTTTGTAATCGACGCTGGTACAAGTGGGGGCCAGTGGTGACGGCGGC
>CAKZKB010000452.1 GCA_937121005.1 uncultured cyanobacterium
GGGCTGCACTCCTCGTACAGTCAGCGTTCTAGCCTTGCTTGTCACCCCCCCAGGTACGCGGGTTAAAAAGGGCAGCAGTTTCTCCCGTTTGAGGGTCGATCGCTGTTGTTTTATCGCTCTTATAGCGATTGCAAATTGGGCAAGCCAACCACAAGTTAGACTCATCGTTGCTACCTCCTTTTGCGAAAGGGACAATATGTTCTATTTCCAAACGTGCCATTACCAAATGTTGCGGACTCAAACAATAACCGCAACGATTTCGAGCCGCACTGCGGACGCGATCGGCAATTTTTACACTAACATGACGGCTCACGATTCTCCTTCCAAAGAAGAACGCAATCCTCGGCTGACTGCCTCTTTTAATGCTTTCGCTTTTTGCAATAAACCTTGTCGATAAATTTGCATTAAAATATCGAGATGTTGCCGATCGATGGCATTGAGTTCTCCTTCTCGATTTCGATCGAGCAAGTCGCTTAAATGTTGCTGTTGCGTGGATTCCATTTGCAGATCGCATAATGCTAATATACGATCGTCGGGTAAAGACTCGACGGGAACGACATAACCGATCCATTCGAGCAACAGTTCTTCAACCGGGCGATGGGTGACAGAAGCAGTTTGTTCGATATGTTGAGCGAGAAAATCAGGAAGTTCTAAGGTGACAGTCTGTGTCATGCCGATTTTGGATTTTGGATTTTGGATTTTGGATTGACCTCGGGCTAAAGCCGGAGGCTTGGAGTACCGAATCGGTTTTCCTTCTCCCGCCTCAATGCGGGGGCTTGTATCCATCATCTTCGCGGTCATAAGTTTATTATATCTCGGAAGTGGTGACGACGAAACCCGCCCAGTAGTAGGGATGCTGGTATGGACGATCGCTTTCTAGTTTATCAGCATTCCTCTCGATCGCCCTAGCATTACTTTCTAAGTCTTGCTTCACACCATACCATTTTCCAGCCGGATCGTCGCTGAGTCGCGTTTCGATTTCCGCAGCGCGATCGCGATACCAATCCATCATATCTTTATACGTGGCAGTTCGCAACCAATTTTGTGCCTGTTTCAACGCCGCGACGGGAGGCGTACCCTGTTTGAGATAGCGATAAAACTCGATCGTCAGCAGCGCATCGGAAATTTCATCGACGATCCACAAAGTGCTAACGACGGTGCGGGTTCCAGTGGCAATAAACCCACTCGCCAAGCCGACAAACTCATCGATTAAGTTGGTTTTACTCGTCAGCCCGGTTTCGCAAGCGGAGAGATACACTAAATTGTAACCCGGTGCGGGCAAATCGAACAAGTCGCGCAGGGTCAGGCGATCGCTGTTCTCTGGATTTTCCTTATCTTTCGCCAACGCCAAGGCAGATTTTTCGGGATTGTCAAGATCGTGTTCGGCGTGTCCGGTAAAATGGAAAATGTCAGCAGGAACCTCCTTCATTGTTTTGGTGACGGCGGCTTTAGTAGCCTTTTTTTCTGCCAAGCGGCGATC
>CAKZKB010000453.1 GCA_937121005.1 uncultured cyanobacterium
TCGGATGCCCTCAGGCCTTAATACCGCCGTGCGTCAGCTCGGCCGCATCGAGCAGCCGGTCAAGCTCGGCATCGCTCAGGTCGGTCTGCTCTTTGGCCACGTCACGAATGGGCCGCCCTTCCTTGTAGGCCTGCTTGGCAATCGCGGCCCCTTTCTCATAGCCAATGATGCCGTTGAGCGCCGTCACGAGAATGGGGTTCTTGTCGAGGGCCTCAGTCAGTTTACCGGCGTTGACCGTGAAGCCGGCGATCGCGCTGTTGCCGCTCAACTGCACTAAACTTCAGTGCTAAAGTAAGAAAGCGAACCCGCCTGTGGGTCAGGTGTTGCCATCGAGAGAGATATATTATGAGTTACGAACGAGAACGACAAGTGGCGATCGAGGCGGTTACAGCCGCGTCCCGACTTTGCGAAGCCGTGCGCCAGTCCATTCCCACCGCCATGGAAAAAGACGATCGCTCCCCCGTGACGGTGGCCGATTTTGGAGCCCAGGCTATCATCTGTCGCGCCTTGCACGAAGCCTTCCCCGAAGATGCGATCGTCGGTGAAGAAGATGCTGCCATGCTGCGCGGAAAAGAAGGCAACGAGTACCTTACTAGCGTCACCGATCGCGTCCAACGACAGATTTCCACCGCCACGCCTCAAGAGGTGATGCGCTGGATCGACCTCGGTAACGGCAAAGTCGGCGATCGCTTTTGGACGCTCGATCCCATCGACGGTACGAAAGGCTTTTTACGACAAGATCAATATGCCATCGCCCTAGCGTTAATTGAAGACGGCGAAGTGAAATTAGGCGTACTCGGCTGTCCGGCGTTGTCTTTCGACGTACACACCAACGAGCTCGGCGGCGATATTTCCGCTTCCCAACCGACAGAAGATGGAGATACGAAGACAGGCGTACTGTTTGAGGCGGTACGCGGCCGGGGCACCACCCTCCGACCCATCAAAGGTGGCGAACAGAGTTCGATCCGCGTCCAAGAAACCGAAGGCGGCGGCCACTGGCGGCTGGTTGAAAGCGTGGAAGGAAGCCACAGCGATCTGGAACGACAAGCCAAAGTTGCTAAAGCCGTCGGCTTGAAAACCCCCTCCCTGCGTCTGGACTCCCAAGCTAAGTATGGGGCACTCGCTTGGGGCCTGGGTGTGCTGTACCTGCGCTTGCCTTCTCCCGAGACACCGGACTACCGCGAGAAAATTTGGGATCATGCGGCTGGCGCGATCGTTGTGGAAGAGGCCGGCGGCCGGGTGACGGATATGCACGGCAAACCCCTCGATTTCTCCAAAAATACCAAGCTAATTGACAATCAAGGCGTGGTGGCTAGCAATGGTAAAATCCACGATGCGGTTATCGAGGCGCTGAAATAAGCCTGGGGCCAGGGCGTATTTTCCAGTTGGGTAGTTGAGGGCTAAGGGGGATCTAAAAGGGAATATCGTCTTCGTCGAGGGGATCTTCGGCCTCGGCGGGAGTGGCGGGCATGGGGGCCGGAGGCGCGTAAACTGGGGCCGGGGCCGGAGCGGGAGCGGCGACGGTGGGTTGGGGTTGGGGTGCAGAGACGACGACGGGGGTGGGAGCGGGAGCCGGGGCAAAACCGTTGCCGCTTGCCAACGCGCCCAGGTGTAAAATTTGTTGGGCGATCAATTCGGCTCGCTTTTCTTTGAACCCTTCTTGACGATCGATGGTGTTCATGCTCAGGCGACCTTGGATGAGGACGAGATCGCCTTTGTGGTAGCTTTGCTGCATTTCCGTAGCGCGATCGCGCCACGCCACCACTTTGACTTGATAGGGAGCTTCCCCGTCTCGCGCCCCCGGAAACTGGACGTGCATTTCGGCGACGGGTACGTTGTCGTTAGGGGTGTAGCGCAGTTCCGGTTCGGTGACAATTTCTGCGGTGAGAATACAATTATTCATAAGGTACGGATGTGGCCAGTGTCTTTATCCGATCCGCGATCGGGTTGAGGTCTGGAGTTTGTAGGCTCTTCGACGCTAAGACCCTATCCCTTTAAGGGTGGGGATGAAAACGTCGCCAGCCATAAATATTCTACACCCAATATGTTAAAGTGTCAGTATGAGCGAGAAAGCCTACCGCTACCGTTTCTATCCCACATCCGAACAGGAAAACCTCCTGCGTCGGACAATGGGATGCGTCCGCTTGGTCTATAACCGCGCCCTAGCCGCACGGACACAAGCCTGGAGCGAGAAACAAGAACGGATAGGCTACACTCAAACCTCAAAACTGCTGACGGGGTGGAAAAAAGAAGAAGATCTAGACTTCCTCAACGAAGTCAGCAGCGTCCCCCTACAACAAGGATTGCGTCACCTCCAAACCGCATTTACGAACTTTTTTGCCGGACGCACAAAACACCCCACCTTCAAAAAGAAACGTAACGGTGGGAGCGCCGAGTTCACAAAGGCCGCTTTCCGGTGGAAAAATGGTCGGGTCTTCCTAGCGAAATGTTCGGAACCACTAGACATCAGATGGTCTAGGGACTTACCCCATGGATGCACCCCGTCTACCGTTACGGTACAACTGACTCCCTCGCAACAGTGGTACATCAGTTTGCGGTTGAACGACCCAGCCGATCGAACTTTACCACCGACTGAGGGAAAAGTAGGCATTGATGTGGGAATTAGTAGCCTTGTCACTCTCAGTACGGGAGAAAAAGTTGCCAATCCCCAGACCCTAAACAAATACCAAAAAAAGTTGCGTCGTGCCCAAAAGTCCTTGAATCGAAAGCAAAAAGGTTCTCGCAACCGAGAAAAAGCACGGCGCAAAGTTGCCCGTATTCACCAACAGATTTCCGATACCCGCAAAGACCACCTACACAAATTGACCACTCGACTGGTACGCGAAAACCAAACGATTGCCGTCGAGAACCTGTCGGTTAAAAACATGGTCAAAAACCACAAGTTAGCTCGCGCCATCAGCGACGCAGCTTGGGGAGAGTTCGTCCGCCAACTAGAGTACAAGTGTCAGTGGTACGGACGAACCCTAGTTAAAGTCGATCGATGGTTTCCCAGTTCTAAGGGGTGCTCGAAATGCGGGCATATCATCAACAAATTACCGTTAAGTATCCGAGAGTGGGATTGTCCTGAATGCGGGGCGCACCACGACCGGGATATCAATGCGGCTCTTAATATCTTAGCGGCCGGGCTGGCCGTGAAGCGCCTGTGGAGCGAACGTCAGACCTCAAGGATATCAGTCCGGCGGGCAGTTGCGAA
>CAKZKB010000454.1 GCA_937121005.1 uncultured cyanobacterium
AGGGCGGCTTCAGGGGGTTTTTGTTAACGAAGTGGCGATCGCTGACCGAGATCGCCTCCTCGCGGCCGGGTAACGCTTCTTCCGGCTGCGGTAGGGTGACTTTTTTACCAAATCCAAATAAAACCATAAGAAACAATGAGCAATGAGCAATAGGGGAGGGCCGCACTTCCTACAATCTAATCTAACGCGATCGCCTTCATTTCTGTCAGAATGGGAATAGGTCTGTCCGTCACCGAGTTTGCGATGACGCTTTGCCTCAATCCCGACTGTGGCGATCCCCACAACGACGACGCAGCCTTAGTCTGTCGCAGTTGTAGCGCCAAACTCCTCCTCAACCAACGATACCGTCCCCTGCGTCCCATCGGTCGCGGGAGTTTCGGCCGGACTTTTTTGGCGGTAGACGAGTTGCAACCCTCCAAGCCTCGGTGCGCTGTCAAACAGTTCCTTCCCGACGATCGCAGTCGCAAAAGCCTCGCCAAGGCGACGGGGTTGTTTCGTCAAGAAGCCATTCGCCTCGAAGATCTCGGCAAGCATCCCCAAATTCCCCACTTGCTGGCCCACTTTGAAGAAGAAGGACGCTTGTATCTCATTCAAGAGTTTATCGACGGGCCGGATTTAGAGCAAGCCCTCGAAGAAGGGGGTGCGTTTAGTGACAAGGACGTGCGTCAGGTATTGATTGAATTGCTGCCGATCTTGCAGTTCGTTCACGATCGCCATGTCATCCATCGCGACATCAAACCCGAAAATATTATTCGCCGTCGCAGCGACGATCGCTTGGTACTCGTAGACTTTGGTGCGTCCAAACTAGCCACCGGAACCGCACTGACGACGACGGGAACTTCTATCGGTTCGGCGGGTTACGCCGCGCCGGAACAGGCGTTTGGGAAAGCAATTTTTGCCAGCGATATTTACAGTTTGGGAGTCACTTGCATCCACTTACTCACCAATATTTCGCCTTTCGATTTGTTCGACTCTCGAGAAGGAAAATGGGTCTGGCGCGATTTTTTAACCCACGATCGCACAGTGGATCCGCAGTTAGCCAAAGTCCTCGATAAAATGCTGTTGCAAGGGACAGCACATCGCTATTCTACTCCGGCTGCTGCGCTCAAAGAGTTAATTTCTACCCCCGAAGCACCCAAGCCGAAAACGCCGCCAAAACCAGAAGCGAAAAAAGAGAAGCCGATCGCGACTGTTTCGCCGCCGGGAGAACTGCAAAAACTCGAGGAACAACGCAGCAAGCGCGTCAACACCTCCTATATTCTCTGGATCGTCGGTTTTTTCCTCGGAACTTCCGTGCGTCCCTTAAAAGGATTGCATCGATTTTATAACGGTAAAATCCTCACGGGAATTCTGTGGATGATTCCCGTTGTTGGCGATATCGGTCACTTAATCGACCTGTTTTTCGTGCCCAGAATTGTAGACGACTGGCAAGAAGAAACCAAAGCCAAACTGGGGGTTTCCCGATCGGGAGTCCCCCTGCAAACCCCAGCCGCCGTTACCGAGACGATCGCCCCTCCCACCACCGAAGAGTTACAAGTCCAACTCCTGAAAGCCGCACAACTGCGCGGGGGAAAACTATCAGTGACGCAAGCGGTCGTGGATACGGGAATGGGATTTGCCAAAGCCGAACGAATGCTCAACGAACTGGCAAAATCCGGGTATGCTGCCACTGAAGGCGATCCGGATACGGGGGCGGTTCTCTATCGATTTACAGGATTGTAGTGTATAGTGATAGTTAATTTGTTTACTGTCGATCGCCGCGCTCATGCTGCTCAAATCTACCACTCGCCACGTCCGCATCTTTACCGCCGAGATTCGCGATCGCGAATTGGTGGCCAACGACAAGGTTCTGACCCTCGACATCGACCCGGACAACGAACTGGTCTGGGACGATGCTGCGATCGAGAAGGTGAACCGCAAGTTTGAAGAACTCGTCGAGTCCTATGCAGGGGAAGAACTGATCGAATACAACCTGCGCCGCATTGGTTCGGACTTAGAACATTTTATTCGCGCCCTCCTCCACAATGGGGAAGTACGCTACAACCTCAATACCCGCGTCCAAAATTACTCCCTCGGCTTGCCCTACGTCGATCGCAACGAGGATAAATTAGTCAAAGGGTAATTTCAACGCATCAACGAACAACGAACAACGAACAACGATTGGGTAATCGGTCATCGGTATTTGGGATGAGGTTTTCGGTTCAGGGATAGGGTAAGACGGTATGAGGGATGAAGGTTTCAAGGATGAAGGATGAAGTAGGAAGGATGAAGTAGGAAGGATGAAGGATGAATATTGATTCTCCTTGTCCCCTTGTCTCCCCCTCCCCTTGTCCCCTTGTCTCCCCCTCCCCTTGTCCCCTTGTCTCCCCCTCTCCTT
>CAKZKB010000455.1 GCA_937121005.1 uncultured cyanobacterium
CTATCCTTTGAGAAACCGGGTTTCTACACCCGAGGCGCGATCGGACACCTGAATATTTACGAAAAATGAGTCACCGAAACCAATTTATCTAACCAATTTATTTAAGGTTGAAATTTAGCATATTTTCATTTAAATGTCAATGAAACAGAGATTGTTGTTTTTTAGTCGATCGTCATGTTAATTTTTTAGTCGCGGGGCGATCGTTAAATATCCAGATACCCGATCGATCGCGCAGTTAGTGCTAAACTGGTAAAAGTGGGAGAAGCGATCGCGTTAGAATTCTCTAAAAGGGGGGAGGCGATCCGGTTGACGATCGGAGAAAATAAAGGGACGATCGACAATATAGGGAGATTCGCTCGGTGGCATTCCCCTTCTCTACCTTATCCCGTCTCAATTCTATGGCCCATCGCCGCTTTCCATCGGAACCGTTGCCTTCCCCACCGGCTGGGAAGAGCGAACTGACACTCGACGATCGCGATCGCGGCAAAACCAAGCTGCAACTGCTCGAGGAATTGCGCCACCTGCGCCAGTACGTGCGACAAGTGGAGAGTCGCGATCGCATTTTACAAGAAAAAGAACGGAACCTGGAAACGGCCCAACAAGCATTCGATCGCCTCGTAGAAGAACGAACGGAAGCCTTAAAAGCTGCCAACGACGAACTGATTGCTGAAATCGTGGAGCGCACCCGCGTCGAACGAGAACTGCGATCGGCCAAAGAACACTTGCAAGCCACCAACGACGAACTGGTATCCGAAATTGTGAAAAGTGCCTGCGCCGAACGAGAATTGCGATCGGCCAAAGAACAGCTACAAGCCATTTTAGAAGCCGTACCGGGCATGGTATCCTGGGTAAGTTGCGACCTGCGATATTTGGGCGTGAACCAACATTTAGCCAAAACCTTCGATTTGCCACCCAAAGAATTTGTCGGTAAAAAATTGGGTTTTTTAGGCATCGGTCAGGAGTTTATTAGCTTCGTGAAACACTTGTTTGCCATGTCCGATAGCTATATTTATCAAGAGGTGGGGGCGCGAGTGGGGGGCGATCGTCGCAGTTTTTTGATGGTGGCCCAAAAATACGATCGCGATCGGGCCGCCTTTGTCATTGGTATCGACATCACCGAACGCCGCCAGGCCCTAGACAAGTTAGAACGCTTGGCTTCTCTCGACGGTTTGACCCAAGTGGCCAACCGCCGCAGTTTTGACGAAACCCTCGATCGCGAGTGGCGGCGAATGTTGCGCGAGGGGTTGCCCTTATCGTTGATACTGTGCGATATCGATCACTTCAAAACCTACAACGATACCTACGGCCACCAAGCCGGGGACGACTGTTTGAAACAGGTGGCCCGCGCCTTGCAAAAAGTGACGCGGCGGCCGGCCGACGTGGCGGCCCGCTATGGCGGCGAAGAGTTTGCGCTGATCTTACCCAACACGCCGATCGACGGGGCTCGGACGATCGCCGAAAATGCGCGATCGCAGTTGCGATCGCTCCAGATCCGCAACGAAAATGCTCCCACCAGTCCCTACGTCACCTTCAGTATCGGCATCGCATCTGGGGTTCCCGACGCGCAAGCGACCCCCGAACAATTACTGGCTCGGGCCGATCGCGCTCTTTATAAAGCCAAGAAAAGCGGACGCGATCGTATTTGTTGTGCTGCCGATTAGCATCATTAAACTTGTTGTCGTCGTTGCCGAGAAATGCGACCGAGAATGGCATTGATAAACTTATAAGAATCTTCGCTACCGTAACGCTTGGCCAGTTCTACCGCTTCGTTAATTGCGGCCCAAGATTCTACTCCCACGTACACCATTTCCGCAGTGGCAATGCGAAGAATATCGCGATCGAGACGAGGCAGCCGCGATAACTGCCAATTCTCCATGGCTCCTTCCAGTGTAGCATCAATTTCTGGGCGGTTAGCGCTCGTTTGCGTCAAAACCTCTAAAGCGTAAGACCGGACTTCTTTGCGGTTGGACAGATAAACAAACTCCGGCAATTTTAACGCCGCACCGACTTGATTGATGGCCGTTTGCGTCAAGTCGATCGCGTCAGCAACCATGGTTTTAGAACTGCTAACATCTTGAGCCAGGGTTTCGCTGGCTAGCAGCCGTTCGTCCCCTCGCTTCAGTTGTGCCGAAGCATCTTCGAGGGCATCTTCCGCTTCTCCCGTCAGGGTTCGGATCGCGGCCAGCACGATTTCTTCTAAGGATTTAGCACTCAATTTTTGCGGATCGCTCGGCAACTGGCTGAGTCCGAGCAATGCCAGTTCGCGAGCAATTTGGCGGGGTTTCATCTTAGGTATTAGGTATTAGGTATTAGGTATTAGGGGTGAGGTACGAGGTACGAGGTTTGAGGTTTGAGGTTTCAAGGACGAAGGATGAAGGATGAATCTTAATTTTCCCCTCTCCCCCTCTCCCCCTCTCCCCCTCTCCTTGTCTCCTTGTCCCCTTGTCTCCCTCTCACCCATTCACCTCCTCTCTCTCTTCCTTGGCTGGCAGGGGTTCGCGGTGGTTTTTCTTGACGGCGACGGGGGCTGAGGAAGGGGGGGAGACGATACCGCCGGACAGGAGAATTTTAAATGCGTCTTCGATCGACAAGGAGAGGTTAATCACTTCTCGTTCCGGGACGATCGCGTACCAGCCCGAGGTGGGGTTGGGAGTCGTGGGGATAAACACGCTGAGCATGGTATCGCTAAACTGGGACTCGAGGTCTCCTCGGATCGTCCCCGTGACGAAGGCGATCGCCCAGACATCTTTTCGCGGGTACTCGACCAAAATCACCCGCCGAAACTTGCTGTTGGAGTCTTGGAGAATGGTTTCGAGCAGTTGCTTCAGGGTTTTGTACACCGATCCCGCCAGTGGGATCCCCTGCAAAATTCTCTCTCCCAAGTCTAGCAGCCAGCGGCCGGCGATGTTGCGAGCCATCAAGCCGATCAGCAGAATGGTTGCGAGGGGAGTTGCCAAACCGATCGCCAAATTGAGCAGGTTCACCAGCACCGGATCTAAGCCGTCGAAGGGGTTAAGTTGCTTGGGAATGCTGGTAAGAAAGCCGATCGCCCAACGGGAAATCGTAAACGTCAGCCAGATCGTCGTCGCCAACGGGATCGCGACTAACAACCCGGCAATTAAGTCATTTTTTAAGTCTTGTCTGATGCGATCGAGCACTGAACCTGTTTTTCTCCTGCTTAGGCGCTAGGCACGGGGGCCGCAGCCGCCCGTTCCCATTTCTCCTGAGCCCGACAAACGGACGATCGTTTCCAATTTAACATTAAGCGGTCTCGGGCGGGGTTGTCTCGCCATGAAATTCCCGTTCGCCTGCGGGGGGCTCGGTCGCGCGTTCGCCTTGGGGGGGCGGTAAATGCTTCATTTCCCAGACTTTGAGCAAAATCAAATATTCGTAAAATGCCTGTAACGTACACCAGGCAAACCCGGCCCGTCCGTCCCAAATACCGCCCAAAAAAAAGTACATATAGATAAAGCGTACCAGAGGGCGAAAGGGCATCCGTTGCGAGAGATCTTTGAGGGCTCTGCGCCGTTCCACTTCCGATCGCCCCCAGAACAAATCGCGCCAGTTCACTGTACCACCGCCTTCGAGTTGGCGCACCGTTTCGGCGGCTTCGTCGGTGGAGTAGCGATTGTGTTTGTCGAGCCAGCGACTCAACCCCTTACCGCAAGTATAGTGCGGGTAGGTTTCTTGGAGAAAGCTGGTCGGCCCGTTACAGACCTCGCGTTCGGTATGTCCGTAGTCGTCGAACCAGACTTTATCTTTGCGAAATAAGCGCATCTGATAGCGAGGAAATTGGGTGCTGTGACGGATCCAACTGCCCATAAACATCACCCGTTCGGCCACGTAATAGCCGATATACTCAGTAGATTGCGTCGCTTGCAAGCATTCTTGAAACAGTTCGGGGGTAAAGCGCTCGTCCGCTTCGAGAATGTAGGCCCACTCGTATTTAGTCGGCACTTCTCGCAACATCCAAGTGCGCTGTTTGCCGTGACTCTCAAACTCGTGCCCGACGACGCGCACCGGATAGCCTTTGGCAATCTCTACCGTGCGATCGCTGCTCAAGGAATCGACAACAATAATATCGTCGCATTCCAACGCCGACTCAATACATTCGGCAATATCAATTTCTTCGTTATACGTGAGAATGTAAATCGAGAACATCAGCAAACAACGCAACAACGCATCAACGAACAACGAACAACGATGAGGTATGAGGTGATTGGGTTTTAACCGCTCGTCTGGACACTGGTAATTGGTTACTGGTCACTGAAATGACCACTCATCCCTCAACCCTCGTACCTCATACCTCGCACCTCACTGCGCTGAAGGCGCGCGGCGGCCGGAACGACGGGGACGCATCATCCCTTTGAGTCCCGTCCAGCCGATCGCAATGTAACCGATCGCCAGTAACAAACTGCTCAACCCAATGCGAAAACCAGACTTCATGGAACTCAAACGGGTTTGACTCTGCAAGTTTTCTTGACGCAGGCGAATTTGAGTTTTTAGGTTTGTGGGCAGTTGTTCGGCCTGTTGGTTCAAGAACTGGTCGAGAGATTCCGGGTTCTCTTTGAACTCTTGCAATCGCGCTTGTTGTTCTTCGGGCGCTTGTTCCAAAAATTGATTGAAGCGCTCTTCGTCTTCGAGCAAGGCGGTAATTTGCTGCTTTTGTTGCTCGATTTGTTGTTGTAATGGCTCTTGCAGTTCGCCAGTTCCGAGTTGCGACTCGAGTTGCTCGACTTGTTGTTCGGCTTGGTTGGCTTGGGTCTCAATTTGCTGCAAGCGTTCTCCACTCAGGCGATTGACATCCCTAAAGTGAATCGGGGCTAACACTAAAAAGAAAAATCCTAAAAGACTCGCCAAAATTAAGCACCAAAAGTTGGGATCTTGGAGCTTTCCGCTAGGAGATGTTGCGTTAGTGGCGCTGCGGCTGACCCAATTCCCCACAAAGATAAAGGTTAAACCGATCGCGGGGATAATGCCTCGTTCGACGACTTGCGTCACAAATTGCAGTCGCCACTGTAAATTCAACGGTTGTATGGGAAACGACAGCACCAAGTAGTCGAGCAAGGACGAGAGAATCAGGATCGCCCCAACTAACTTCAGAGTGCGTGCGGCCAGGGTGGCACTGTGGCGGTTTGGACTTGCTTGTACCATCTGAAATGCGGGAAGGGGACTCCCGTTATATTGGACAGAATTAGCGGGAGGGGAATTGCCGCCAATAAACAGACTGCCTGACAAGGCATCGTTTGAGAATTTTCCCTACCGCCTTGGGCGGAAAATAGCAACGGTGACATTTTGTGTTTGTCTTTCGCCTGGACAGTTACAGGCTCGTGCCTTTC
>CAKZKB010000456.1 GCA_937121005.1 uncultured cyanobacterium
TCGCCCAGGAGAGCGATCGCGCACATCTTTAAATACCTCATCAGGATCGATATCAGCTTCTTCAATATTTTCGTCTTCTCGAAACTGAAGTACCGCTTGCCCGAAGCCTACCCCATCATCATCTGGATTGATATCAGGTTCTGCAATATTGTATTTTTGCCGAAATTCCAGCACGGAGTCCCAAAAACCACCTCCTGTTTTGCGATCGCGCTTGTCTTCACAAATCTCAATGTCGATCGGTTCTCCATCAGGAAGATCCAGTTCTTCTGGCAATTCTATCGTCTTTCCTCGTTTAATTCCTGTTACGTGCATAGTGACTACCTCAAAGCGCGATGGTTGACTTTACTCTATTCTATCAGATAAGTGTAACTTTGGTTTGGGCGAATGCTATAAACGCTGCGCGTAGGCTATGCCAAACGCTTATACAGCGATCTTGTACGCGGTTCATCCTCGGAGTTCTTCGATCGCATTGCTAACATCATTAACAATTTGTTGATAGAGTTGGCGACTCGCCTTTTCTTGCTTTTCTAGATACGGCACGATCTCCACAGGAGAACCGAAGCGAACCTGAATTGGATGGCGACGAGGGAACCATTTCCCTTTAGGTAAAGCCTGGTAAGTTCCTTCAATACAAACGGGAACAATGGGAACGTTTAATTTCAACGCTAAGAAACCTAAACCGGGCTTGAACGGTTGCAGTTTTCCAGTCCGCGATCGCGTTCCTTCAGGAAACATAATCACCGGACAGCGTTTGCTTATAACGTCCTCGCAACCTCGCACTCCATCCATAAATTGGCCGCGGCGATCGAAGGGAATGCCATTAAAAAATGTTTTCACGAACCATTCTTTTACACAACCATCGCAAAAATAGTCTTTAGCGACTAAACTGTAAACGCGATCGGTTTGATGCCAAAGGGAGGCGACGATCGCGCCTGCATCTAGATGGCTGTTATGATTAGATGCTAAAATATAGGGTCGATCTTGAGGAATGTTCTCTAATCCGTAGCATTCCATTTGAAACCAGTGCCAATAGAGAGAACGTCCGCTAATCCAGAACAATTTCTCTATTAATTGGCGACGAGCGACCGAGCGATCGTCAACATCGTCGGTTAATAAAGTCTTGTTGGAACTGGTGGATGGGATTAACATGAGCTTGGGGAGATAGCAGTTTTTAATGATGGTTGTTGGTAGGAGCCTCGATAAAACCGCTATCAATAAAGTATGAAAAGTAGGTATCGAGGAGTTTTTTGTCTGCGGGAGGACAAGCGATCGCACTGTTTTTTAATGCTTCCATCGTGGCTTGACAGTCGATTTGAGGTTTCCAAGCCTGCTCGTAAAATTCTGGAATCGTTAGCTGTTTTTCAGACCATCGCTTGCTGAAAAAAGGTAACAGAGGCGAGAGGGAATTCTGCTGCGAACTAGATACTGCTTTTAACTGTTGTTGCCACTGTTGATAGGGAAGTTGTTCTAGATCGTAGCCGCGAGAACGAATGTAATCGACCAAATTTTGTCGAGGGCACGGATAAGGATTGTTTAAATGAAAAGCGCGATCGATGGAGTTTTTTTGTAAGGACAAATACGCGATCGCTTGACTGGCATAATCCACCGGACACAAATCCACCAGATCGTCTAGATCGGGAATACTTCCCATTTGAATGTATCCTTTAATCAGACGGCACGCCAAATCGTCTGTATTGCCAATTCCCGTTTGGCTGTGACCCGAAATAAATGGTAGTCGGTAAATATTCACGGGTAATCCGCGATCGCGAGCCATTGTCACGAGTCGTTCGGCAACCCATTTACTTTGAGAATAGCCTAAGTAAATCCCTTCGCTACTCTGGGGATCGTCAGTTTCTAAAACCGTTTTTCCAGCATAGGCTAATCCCTCAAAGACAACGACGCTAGAAATGTAATGCAGTGGCTTAGTTTTTCCTTGACAAGCAAACTTTATAACCTCTCGAGTCCCGATAACGTTACTCGCCTTCAGTTTCGAGTAAGAATAGAGATAGTTGAGAGTCGCCGCACTGTGATAGATAGAGTCAATTTCATTGGAAAGAGATCCAAATTCTTCGGCAGACAAACCCAACTGAGGCTTAGTAATATCGCCTAAAACCGGAACAATTCGACTGTCAAAACTTGTATTCCATAGGTGGTAAAACGCCAAGTTTTTTTGAATCCGCATCCGTGCAGACGAGGGATCTGGAGAGCGAACTAAGCAATAAATTGTGGCTTCACTTTGTTGTAGTAATTCGGGCAGCAAAAATGCGCCTAAAAAACCCGTTGCACCCGTGAGTAAAATGGCAGTTGGTGGCTGTTCTAAAGCGCGATCGCGTCCCTGGGGAACGATATCGGGATCGAGAACCGCTTCGGTAGATAAGTCGATCGACTCATCCCCTACACTACCATTATTTTGGTGCAGAAATTCCAAGAGTTCGGATTTGCGATCGCGTAACAAACTCTGTAGTTCTGGAGTCAGAACCCCTTTAGGTGCGCGAACTCGCAGGCGATCGCCCTCTTTCCATAACGTAACTTGGTGGCGATCGAGTTTTTCCAGGATGTCATTGAGTGTCATAAGATTAGACATTTTCAGAATACTGTGGATCGAGGTTCAAACAATATTGGTGATGCGTTTCGGGAGAAAGCAACTCCTTTGCTTTTTGTTTGCGATCCTCCCACATTTTTTTAGCTTGTCCAGCCTTGCCAAAGGCTAACTTTTCGTCGGTAGTTTCTGCGGCCAACACAATCGTTTCATCATCAACTACAGATGAATCTTCAGAGGAGTTCGCATCTGTATTCAATAACTCAAAAATTAACTCCCAAGTGGGTTTAGAAAAAACTTGCAAAAGACTCAAAAATCGATTGGTTATCTTATTCATTGGCATCCAGCGCGTCGCTACACCTACCGTTATATCGGTGATATTCTCAACCGTATGCCAATACCAAGAAGGACTGAGTAGAATATCGCCAGGTTCTAAGACAATGGTAGACTTTGGGCAATACTTCCACAAAGGATATATCTTGTCCATGACTTCTGGAAGACAACTCACTTCAGGAACAATTTCTGAGAGAATATACCTCATAGGGTCGTTTAAGACAGGATACATTAGCCAAGTGTAATCGGGATGGACGAATGTCCATTTTTTTTGCCCGCGAAGCATAAAAAAAAGATTGTTACCATTGGCACAATGGAACCCAGTTCCTGTTTTTTTCGACTTTCCTAAAAAAAGCTCGCCGCTAACGTAGCAACTGTCTTTTGCTCCAGTTCCGCACATATAAGCATCGAACTGTTGAGGATTTAATGTCTCAAAAAAGTCAGTATTTTCGCTGACAAACTTAGTAGATGCCCTGATATATTCAACGCGATCGGGATCGTCATCTAGCAAATATTCTTGTAGAGTACGATAAGTTTGCTTGGAGGTCTTGACATCGTTTACAGATACTTTTGTATTGCCGTAACGCTCCAGAAAATACTTATCAGAGAACAAATATTCGCTCTCTACAGTCCCTTTTTTAAGTACCACTGGCTTACCTTTCAAAAGATAATTCTGGAAAAATTGTTCGGAGTCGATCTCGTCAATTTGATAGGTGTCAACTTCTAAATTAAGTCGATTTTCAGGGATTTTTTGATTTTCCAGTCGTTTCAGAATGTTGTCACAAACTGACTGATACCAGTCTTGAAAAAGAGACGCATCTTTGAGAAGATAGCGACAAAACAAAATGATTTTCAACTTAAAGACATTCCAGTATCCTAAGTCTAGAAAAATGGGTTCGGCATCGTTATGAACTTTACGACTCAAAAAAGTTCCAATCCCGCCTCGACAATCAACAAGAAATATCTTTGTAAAGAAAAGGCAAGTTAGTAAATAAAATTTCAGGTGTTGCAATAGTTTCAGCATTTTCGTTGTCTTGTAATTCGAGTAAAGGTGAAAGGTAATTATTCAGGTCAAAGCCAGAAACCCGGTTTCTGAAAGGAGAAACTCGGATCTTGTCTGGCTATAAGTGAGAAACCGGGTTTCTACACCAGTTTCCCCTAGCAGACCTGAATGCTTACCCTTAAAGAACCATTTCTTCCGTGCTTCCTAAGTATTCGGATAACTGTTTAATGGTGATATAATCGACCAGTAAGGTGGGATCGAGTTCGCGATCGAGCCACTCTCCTAAGTCGCCAGTGAGGGTGACAGCAGCAGAAGAATCGAGTCCGTAGTCTTGAAATGGAACTTCGGGATCGATTTCTTTGGCATCGATTTCTAGGGCTTCCGCGAGATAATCAACGAGCCAAGTTTGAATTTCTGCTGCACTGGGTGCGGTTTTGGTTTGAGACGTTTCGGTTTTCATCGTTGTTTAGACTCCTTTTTTTTGAATTGAGTTGCAAAGATTCAGGGTAAGCATTCAGGTCGAAGTCAGAAACCCGGTTTCTTGCCGATCTCCAGATAAAATTTGAGTTTATCCTTTGAGAAACCGGGTTTCTACACCCGTTGACGATCGGACATCTGAATCATAAGGATTCAGGTTAACCATCGAGATCCCCCCTAACCCCCTTAATAAGGGAGAATTAAGTGAGGTTTTAAGGTTTAACCTTGCCGACGTTTTAATGGGCGATAAGGGCGATCGAGCCGCCGCAGTGCCATCCGCAGCAAAACCAGTTTACCACTATAAAAGCCAACGATCGACACTTGCAGATATTTTTCGTAGCGGGCTACGGTTTCTTCTCCGACTAAACGAACGGCGGCTTCTCGGTTTTGTTTCAAGTTAGCCAACCACGCCCGACAAGTGCGTTCGTAACAGGCGCGATCGTTGCGGAGAGTGACGATCTCGAACAGATGTTCGCAGGCTTCAACGATTTCTGATAGTCGCGGCAGATCCGTGTCTGGGAAGATTTCGTTCGCCATGAATTCGCTAAAATCTTCAGGCTTGGAGTTGCCGTAAGCAATGGTTTGTAAAGAGAGGTAGGATCCTGGATTTAACCACTGATGGCAACGCTGGAAAAATTCCCGATAGCCCGCGATTTTCTGCTGAGATGTTTGGTGAAGTTTGGCAAAATGCTCGAACGCCCCAATAGAAATAATAGCATCGTAAGGTTCGGTTGGCGAGTGTTCCGACCAGCTTTCTAAGTGGACTTGAATTTGCGGGTTTTTCCGATCGCGAATCCATTGGGTTTGGGTTTCGCTAAGACTCAAGCCGATCGCTTGGCGAACGTCGTATTTATCCACTAGGCGATCGAGGGTAGAACCCCAACCGCAGCCAATATCTAAAACGCGATCGACCCCTTTGGCTCGACTGTTTTCAATGTGAAAGTCAATCTTTCTTAATTGTGCCGTATCGAGGGTATCGCCCTCTTCCCAAAGGGCGGAAGAATAGGTACAAGCGCGATCGAGCCAGAGTTTGTAGAATTCGTTGCTAACATCGTAGTGATGCTGGATGGCTTCGAGGGAAGCCCCAGGATTTTGGATGGTGACTGAGGACATAACAATCTAGCTGGCGATTTGTGCGAGTTCGGGTTTTTCTTGAAGAAACTGTTGATAAACGGTCAACTGTTTGCCAATGCGATCGCGGACAAGTTCGCGATATTCAAGAAAATGCTCCAATTGGGTGCAAGCAATTAAATAACCTGGAGCCCAGCTAGGATACTTGCGGATCAGCGTCAAGAAATGGCTCCAAAACTTCCCGCGAGTCTCTAGCACAACGCCATATTTCCACACCATCATTGCGGCAATTTGTAACATTTTGAAGCTAGGAATACCTCCGCGATGTTTGTGTTTCTGACCCGTCTCATTAATCTTCGTAATCTGCTCGAAGGCGCGATCGAGATAGCGACTGGGTTCGTACATTTTCCAAAGTCCCTCTGCATACTCGCGGGCAATTTCTTCCATGGGGCGGGTGGGAATAAAGTTCATTAACACTGAACCATCGCCGTGCATATCGCCCTCGATCAGCCGTCCTTCTTTTTGTAACCGAGTTCGGAGAGCAGTGTTGGGAAAAGCGTGTAAGATCCCAAACAGTGCGGTCTGAATACCGGCTTTTTGAACGAATTCAACAATGCGATCGCCTGCGCCCGATTTTTCGCCATCAAAGCCAATAATAAAACCAGCCATAATCTGCAATCCAGACCGATGAATGGCATCAACGGATTCGAGCAACGGATCGCGCAGATTTTGGAACTTGCGAGTTACGTTTAAGCTAGACTCGTCCGGGCTCTCAATGCCAACAAACACCGCCCAGAAATTGCACTCTACCATCAGATCCATTAGTTCTTGGTCTTTCGCCAAATCGATGGAGGCTTCGGTGTAAAAAGCAAAGGGATAATCTCGCTCCGCTTGCCAGACTTTCAACTCATTAAGGAGCAGTTTCACATTGCGTTTGTTGCCAATAAAGTTGTCATCGACCATAAAAATGTCGCCCCGCCATCCTAGATCGTATAAGTATTGGAGTTCGGCGAGCATTTGGGCGGGAGTTTTGGTGCGCGGCTTGCGACCGTAGAGAACAATAATGTCACAAAACTCGCACTGAAACGGACAACCGCGAGAAAACTGGATCGACATACTTTCGTATAGATCCAAATCCAATAAATCGTAGCGAGGAATGGGCGTTGTAGTGACATCGGGTTTTTCGGCGGCGCGAAAAGTACCGCTCGTTTCTCCCCGTTCTAGCGCCTCTAAGAACATCGGTATCGTGAGTTCTCCTTCATCGAGAACCAAATAGTCTGCCCCTGCTGCTTTGGCAGGTTCGGGAGTCGAGGTGGGGTAGGGGCCTCCGACAGCAACAGGTTTACCCCGGCGCTTGGCTTCGCGAATATGCTCTAGGTAATCCTCTTGCTGCACGATCATACCGGAAATCACGACCAATTCTGCCCACTCCCACTCGTCTTCGGTGACGGCGCGAACTCGGCGATCGACCAGCTTAAATTCCCATTCTTGAGGGAGAATGGCGGCGACTGTCATCGCGTTTAAGGGGGGAAGTACGGCTTTTTTGCCGACGAGTTCTAGGGTCTTTGTATGACACCAGAAGCTAAGGGGAAATTGGGGATAGATGAGTAAAGCACGCATGGATGGAATTCCTCCAATTAAAGATAGTGACTAAGCAGTTAATACAATTCGGAAAATTTTCGATCGAGAATGTTGAGCGTAACCATTTAGGTGTCGGATTGTCAACAAGTGTAGAAACCCGGTTTCTCAACGGAGAAACTCAAATTTTATCTGGAAATCCGCCAGAAACCGGGTTTCTGATTGCCACCTGAATGCTTACTGTTGAGCAGAAAAATCTGGTGAATCTTAGGCAACATTTTGAAGTTCCAAATTGGAGCGTAGCGACTGACGAGCATTTTGATAGGCTGTCAATTGTTGACCAATGCGATCGCGCACCGTTTCGCGGTATTCCAGGAAATGCTCCAATTGGGCGCAACCCATGATATAAGGTACAACCCAGTCGGGATGCTGGCGCAAAAGAGTCCAGATATGAGACCAAAATCGCCATCGGCTATCGAGCTTAAAACCGTATTTCCACAATAACCGCGATAAAGTTTTAAATGCTGTTAACAAAGGAGCAGAACCGCAGTGTTTGTGCTTCGTTTTAGCTTCATTTAGCTTCAGAATCATGTTAAATACGCGATCGAGATAGCGATCGGATTCGTAGAGTTGCCACACTCCTTCGACATATTCTTTCGCAATTTCTTCGATGGGTCGCGTCGGCACAAAATTCATGACCGCCGACTCATTGCCAACAACTTGCAGAGGAAGCAGTCGTCCTTCTTTTTCTAACCGATGCCAAAGGGCGGTATTAGGAAGAGCTTGCAAGAGACTGAACATTGCAACAGGAATGGCGGACTGTTGTACGAATTCAACAACGCGATCGCCCGCACCGGTTTTTTCTCCGTCGAAACCCACAATCAAGCCAGCATGAATTTGTAAACCCGATCGCAGAATTTTATCAATAGACTCTAGCAACGGATCGCGCAGATTTTGGAACTTTTGAGTCACTTTCAAGCTATCCTCATCGGGAGTCTCAATCCCGACAAAGACCGCCCAAAAATTGCACTCAACCATCAGATCCATTAGTTCTGGATCTTTAGCCAAATCGATGGAAGCCTCAGTCGTGAACGCAAATGGATAATCGTGTTGAATTTGCCAAATTTTCAGTTCTGGAAGCAGGAGTTTCACATTGCGCTTGTTGCCAATAAAGTTATCATCCACAAGCGTAATCGTACCGCGCCATCCCAAATTGTACAAACATTCCAATTCCTGAAGGACTTGTGCGGGAGTTTTGGTGCGAGATTTACGACCGTAAAGAACGATAATGTCACAGAACTCGCACTGAAACGGACAGCCTCGGGAAAACTGCACCGACAAAGCTGAATATGCGTCTAAATCCAACAAATCGAAGCGAGGAACCGGGGTTTGGGTGACATCGGGTTTTTCTGGGGTGGAGAACGTGCCGCTTGTTTCGCCGCGATCGAGTGCTTCAACGAACATCGGTAAGGTGATTTCCCCTTCATTGAGAATCAAATAGTCGGCACCAGCAACTTTTGCAGGTTCGGGAGTTGAGGTCACGTAAGGCCCGCCGACAGCCACA
>CAKZKB010000457.1 GCA_937121005.1 uncultured cyanobacterium
TTTGGGATCGGGAAGCTCCTCACGGACGCTCTGCGTCGTGAGGAGAGCATTCACTCGATCTACGAAAAAAGTCTCAAGATTCACCTGTTCAGTCAGAATAGAGTTATAAACTGCACTATGCTACAAAGTAGCGATGACTTTGGGGTTAAACCTCGAACGAATCGGTAGGGGCGTTTTGACTCGTCCCCAGAGAATTAAACTCTGGTCAGCTAAGCAGTGCCAAGTTGCTGCTTAGAAGAATCCTCCGTGCTTTTAGCCGGAGGAGAAGTCAATTACCGATGACACGATCGCACTTGCGAAATGTAACAATAACTATACAATAGAAACCAAGTAACGCGAAGTCAGTACGAGATATGTCACACCCTATGCTAGAAAACTACCGCCAACAGGCCGCCGAACGGGAGAAGCAAGGCATTCCCCCCCTTCCTCTCACCGCCGAACAGACCTCGCAACTGTGCGAACTGTTGAAAAATCCTCCCGAGGATGAAAAAGAGGAACTGTTGATGTTGCTGCGCGATCGCGTTCCTCCTGGCGTAGACGAAGCCGCCTACGTGAAAGCAGGATTTCTCACCGCAGTTGCCAAAGACGAGATCCAATGTCCTCTCATTTCCCATCAAGGGGCGATCGATCTTTTGGGGACAATGATGGGCGGTTATAACGTCCAATCTTTAGTCGATTTACTGCAATCTCGCGACGGCAATTTAGCCGCCGAAGCAGCCACCGCCCTCAGTAAAACCTTGTTGGTTTTCGACGCATTTAACGATGTCGTCGCCCTCTCAGAAACCAATCCCTACGCCAAACAAGTGGTCGATGCTTGGGCAAATGCAGCCTGGTTTATTCGCAAGCCCAAAGTTCCCAAAGCCATTACCGTCACCGTATTTAAGGTAGCAGGAGAAACCAACACCGACGATCTCTCTCCCGCCCCCCACGCCACTACCCGCCCGGACATTCCCCTGCACGCCCTTTCCATGTTAGTATCGCGGCAGCCAGGAGCCTTAGAAGAAATTGCCCGCCTCAAGGAAAAAGGCAACCCCGTCGCCTACGTCGGTGATGTGGTGGGAACGGGTTCCTCGCGCAAATCTGCTATTAACTCCTTGCTGTGGCATATTGGCGACGATATTCCATTCGTGCCGAACAAGCGGGCCGGCGGCTATATTCTGGGAGGGACGATCGCGCCCATTTTCTTCAACACCGCCGAAGATTCCGGGGCATTTCCCATCGAGTGCGATGTCACCAAAACGAACACTGGCGATGTCGTCACCATCCATCCCTACGAAGGCAAAATTACCAACGAAGCCGGAGAAACCATCTCCACCTTCAAACTCAAACCCAACACTATCCTCGACGAAGTTCGCGCCGGCGGTCGCATTCCCCTGTTAATCGGTCGGGCATTAACGGATAAAGCCCGCGATGCGTTAGGACAAGATCCGAGTCCCTTATTTACTCGCCCCGAACTGCCCGCAGAAACAAGTAAAGGTTTCACTTTGGCCCAAAAAATGGTGGGTAAAGCCTGCGGACTTCCTGGCGTTCGTCCCGGAACCTCTTGCGAACCCATGATGACCACTGTTGGATCTCAAGATACCACAGGGCCGATGACTCGCGATGAGTTAAAAGAACTCGCTTGTCTCGGGTTTAATGCCGATTTTGTCTTGCAAAGTTTCTGTCATACGGCGGCGTATCCCAAACCCGTTGATATCCAAACCCATCAAGATTTGCCCGACTTTTTTGCCACTCGCGGCGGTGTTGCTTTGCGTCCCGGCGATGGCATCATTCACTCCTGGTTAAACCGGATGTTGCTACCGGATACAGTGGGAACCGGAGGCGATTCTCATACTCGTTTTCCTCTCGGTATTTCGTTCCCAGCGGGGTCGGGTTTGGTGGCGTTTGCGGCTGCATTGGGTGTGATGCCATTGGATATGCCCGAGTCGGTTTTAGTCCGGTTTAAAGGCAAATTGCAACCCGGTGTCACCCTGCGCGATGTGGTTCATGCGATTCCTTACGCTGCCATGCAAGAGGGCAAATTAACCGCCGCTAGCGAGAACAAAAAGAATGTTTTCGCCGGACGGATTATGGAGATGGAAGGCTTGCCAGATCTGAAGTTAGAACAGGCGTTTGAACTGACGGATGCAACGGCAGAACGCTCGTGTTCCGGCTGCACGATTAAGCTGAACGTAGAGACCATTTCTGAATATTTGCGCTCCAATATTGCCCTAATTAAAAATATGGTGGCGCGGGGCTATCAAGATGCGCGATCGCTCCTACGTCGGGCGGCAAAAATGGAAGAATGGTTAGCCAATCCCGAACTGATGTCGGCTGATGCGGATGCGGAATATGCTGACATTGTGGAGGTGAATTTGGATGACATCAAAGAACCGATCGTCTGTGCACCGAACGATCCCGACAATGTTAAACTGATGTCTGAATGTGCGGGCGATAAAATCGATGAGGTGTTTATCGGTTCGTGCATGACGAATATCGGTCACTATCGGGCGGCGGCAAAAGTGTTAGAAAATGCCGGCCCGGTTAAAGTCCGTTTGTGGATCTGCCCGCCCACCCGAATGGATGAAAAACAGCTACGGGAAGAGGGCGTTTACGGCGTTTTTGCTGCTGCCGGGGCGCGAACAGAAATGCCCGGATGTTCCCTTTGTATGGGCAACCAAGCCCGCGTTGAAGATGGGGCAACGGTGATGTCTACGTCTACGCGCAACTTCAACAATCGCATGGGCAAAGGTGCTCGAGTCTACCTCGGTTCGGCAGAATTGTCGGCGGTTTGTGCGCTGTTGGGTCGCATTCCGACGGTTGAGGAATATCTCGAGATCGTCAAGGAGAAAATCGATCCGTTTGCAGGCGATTTGTACCGCTATCTCAACTTTAACCAAATTGTTGGTTTTGAAGATGAAGGGCGGGTGATTCCCCTAGAAGAGATGCCCAAAATTGAGGACATTTTGGGAATGCCTGCGGCGGCAACGAAGTAGTACAATTGTAGGGTGGGCATTGCCCACCTACTACTTTTTCGTATAGCATAGATAAAGTCACCCACCATGAGCCAAAAACAAGAAAACTGGTCTAATGTCCTTAAGCAAGCTCTAACTCATGGACTTGCTGCACTTGGCGGTGCTATAGCAGGCACGATCGCGACTCTTTACGGGACATTAACAGATATCTCGTATCTAGAATACGTCCGGGAAAAAAGCGGTAGCATACCAGAACTATACAGAAATTTGTTTGAGGTCTCATCAAAGTGCAGTCAGTATGAAAGCTGTTTCGAGAGTCTAGGTATGGCAATCGATCCTGTAACAGGGGGAATTTACTATTTAGATGCAAACTCACCTTGTAAGGATACACTAGATTTGCAGTCGCCAAATTTAAATTTTCTAGAAATACCTGACGATATAAGCCAAAGTAGGTTTAACTGGATTGCATCTAAAATTCAGAAAATTGAAGATCTAGGTATTGGATACTTAAAAATAGATCCGCTTCTTTCGCGTCAGAAGGAAGTAGAAGTTGTTTATCTGAAAATAGACTTAATGAATCACGAGTGTAGTATCTTAAATTTTCCTAAAGCTGACAACGAAAGTTCAATTTATTAAAGTCGAGACTTTTTTAGGCGAAAGCTATTGTTTTCAACAGTAAAGAAATCATGAAATTCTCCAAGATTCAAACCGAAACCTTGTACAACACAGATTACATTCGATGGGTTGAAACCACGCTAAAACAATTACGATCGCGGGACTACGATAACGTAGACTGGGACAACTTACTCGATGAAATTGCAGATCTCAGTCGATACGAACGTCAAGATTTAGCAATAAATTTAGTGTTTGTTTTGCGACATTTGTTAAAATGGCAGTTTCACGACGAAAACCATACTGGAACTGTAGCGAGTTCCATTACCGAACATCGTTGGCGCGTGTTAAGATTGCTTAAGGATTCGCCTAGTTTAAAACCCTACATCGAGAATGTTGTAGACGAATGTTACCCAATTGCAAGAAGACAGGCTCACCAAGAAACGGGTTTACCTTTAGAAACGTTTCCTGCGGTTTGTCCGTATAATACAAAAGAGATCCTCGACTACGACTTTCTCCCAGAGGTCGATCGCGGTGAGTAACATTCTCGCATCATCACAATCGCGGTTGCGAAATTGAGATCGCTACGATCGCAGGCGTTCGATTTTTACTGTCCCGTCGGTGTCCACCCAAGCAATTTGGACGATACCGCGATGGCGGGCCGTATCCCGCAGACGATCGCCGTTTTCTGGGTCGTTATCTGCCAATTCCACCCGTACAATATGGGTAGACTGGCGCAACTTGTTCGCATACGCAAAGGCGGCGGTATAGGCGCGATCGCTCTTGGGAACCACCAACCAATGACTGGGAGGCTGGCGTGGGGGCAGTTTTCCAGTCGGTAACAATACCTGGTGCAACGCCTCGATATCGAGGACGAAACCGATACCGGGATAGCTTTTCTTCTGTGGGTGATACAGTTCTAGCAAATTGTCGTAGCGGCCGCCGCGCCCGATAATTTCTAAGCCCGATTCTGTGGCACTGACCAACTTAAAGACAATGCCCGTATAGTAATCGAAGGTTTGGATCGAACTCAAATCGACGATCGTCTGGGCTGCAAAATCGCGATCGCTACAGTCCTCGAGCAAATCGATTAACGACTTGAGGTTATCGAGGGCACTTTTGGCCTTCCCATCGAGATCCAGCGACCCCAACTTGGAGAGGACATCTTGGGGCCGGCCGCGCAAATCGAAAGCAAACAGGGCCCGATCGCGCAATGCAGGCGACAAATCCAATGCTTCCAAGGCCACGCGATCGAGGTTCGCTAAGGCGCGGCGCACGCGCGATCGCAAGTCTGGCGGAAACGGATCCAACAGCGATCGCGTCAGGTTGGCTTCTCCCAACAACAACCAAGGGCGATCGAGTCCCAAACTGCGGACGCTATCGGCCAGCAGCAACAAAATCTCGGCATCGGCCAGCAGGCCGCCAGCCCCCAACAGTTCCACCCCCGCTTGATAAAACTCGTGTTGCTGGCCGTGAGGGCTGTTGACGTAGCGCCGAAAGACGTTAGCGTTGTAAAACAGTCGTTCCGGGCCGCTGTCTAACTCCAGGCGCGTCACCGCCGCGCGAGCGATGGACGCAGTGAGTTCCGGGCGCAACCCCAAGCGATCGCCCTCTTCGTCGGCCACCTGCATCACAGTTTCGCCATCGACGGCCCCTCCTGCCAAGAGGGTATCGAGGCGCTCCAAGGTCGCCGTAATAATGCGGTGGTAGCCCCATCCTTCAAAGACGTGGCGCACCCGCCGCTCGATCCAGACTTTTTGGGCGACATCGGTGGGGAGCAAATCCCGCGCCCCGGCCGGTGGCCGATGAACTGCCATTGTTTGCGAGTTACTTTTTCTTACCGAACAACCCACCAAACAAGCCCGGTTTTTCCTGTTTTTTCGCCGATTTTTTCCCCGAAGTGGGTTTGTCTGTTTTTGGCTTGCCCGTTTTCGGTTTACCCGTTGTCGGGGCCGGCGAATTGCCCAACTTCACTTGGTTGAGCAGTTTGCGGGCTTCGATGGCGGTGGGATCTTTCGCGTCGCTCTTCAGGGCCAAAGTAACGTACTTGCTGGCCATGGTCAGGTTGACGCTAGCGGGCTTGACTTGGTGTTGTTTTAAGTAAACCATTCCCAGAAGCGCGTTGCAAGTGCTGTTTTGGGAATCGAGTTTGAGCGCGTCTTGCAGTTCCTTGCGGGCCAGGGAAAAATTGTTTTGTTTCAAGAAATCTTGGGCCCGTCGCAGGTATTGCTCCACGTAGGTGTTGGTGGGAACTTTGGGTTCTGAGGTGGTGGGTTTGCGGTTATCGGGTTTGGGTGGCTTGCTGGTGGTTTTGGCGGCTTTGGTGTCCGGTTGCTTGCGTAGGAGATAGACGAGGTTGAGTTCGCTAGCGGCGGCGATCGCCTCTAAGGTGCGATCGAAGTTGTCGTACTGCTGGCCAGAGACTTCCTTTAACATCTCGGCATAGTCTTTGTCAAGATTGTTCGATTTATAAAGTTCCTTGGCGCGATCGGTGCCCAAAGTAATGGAATGGTCTTGCTGCAACCGCTTGGCGGTCATGTTCAGCAACACCAAATATTCTTGACGTTCCCGTTCGTTGGAGAGTTTAGCATAGGCCGGGTTGGCCAGCTTCGACAAAAACATCTGCGCCCTGTCCTTGTCTTCAAGCGCACACACATCCGGGTGCAGGCGGCGAGCAATTTTCAGGAAAGACTTGCGAATGTCGTTGACACTGGCATCGATCGGTACGCCTAACACGGCATGACAATCGGTAAAGTCGTATTTAAACAGACCCCTGTCAATTTGAAATGATGTAACGACCACGACGGCTCCTCCTATGCGTTTTGTGCCAAAGCAGTGGGGCTGGCCCTTTTTGCCGCTCGATCGAGTGCGTCCCTCAATACCATCGAGCGGAGAGGGTGTATTCCTCTACTGTACTGCTTTCTGGTTGCCGATCGCCACCCGATCGCGATCGCGTTGGGGATTTTATCTGATTTATCGCGATCGCGCCCGATGAGAATGAAAATTATTCTTGACAAAGGGGGGGGTATGGTTTAAACTGCCATCATTCTATTTCTAGTGAGAGTAATGCTCGCACAATTGAAGCTAAATCCATCAAGTGCATTGGTTTTAATGGCTTGGACGATCGCCCCCAGTTCGGCCGCAGCGCAGGTTTTAAAACAAGAGATGCAGACGAAACCGCTTCCCCCTATCTGGGAAGAAACTGTGATAGAAGAACGCCCAGATTTCCCCGCCTTTGCACCGCTAGCATCGAACCTCAACAACTTTGAGTTTACCATCGGCGATCGCCCTGGAGACGCGATCGAGGGTCAGTGGAACGGCTCTCGTCCCGACGGCCACGCTCCCATTGGTGTTATGGGAGACCACACCCACTCGGCCGGAGAATTTATGTTTTCTTATCGTTATATGGTTATGAATATGGATGGAAACCGAGACGATACCGACGATCTCGACCCGGAAGACGTACTGGCCGACTTTCCGGTTACGCCGATAGATATGACAATGGAAATGCATATGTTTGGAGCCATGTACGCACCGACGGGGGATTTAACCCTGATGGCAATGTTGCCTTACGTGGCCATGGAAATGGATCATATTACTCGTTCTGGTGTTGAGTTTACTACCGAGTCGAGCGGCTTCGGCGACTTGCCCCTGTCGGGATTGTACAACATTCTCGATCGCGATCGACAGCGCTTGCATCTCAATTTAGGTGTTAGTATTCCCACCGGATCCACCAACCAAAAAGACGACACCCCGGCCGGAGAAGATTCGATTTTGCCCTATCCCATGCAGATCGGATCGGGAACCTTTGACTTGCTTCCGGGCATCACTTATTCTAACCAAAGCGATCGCGGTTCTTGGGGCGCACAGGTGTTAGGAACCCTGCGTTTAGGAGAAAATAGTGGCAATTATACCCTCGGCGATCGCTTGCAGACGAGTCTCTGGATCGCTCGCAACTGGACGGATAGTTTTAGTACGTCTTTGCGCTTGAAAGGCTCCACTTGGGGCGATATCGATGGGGCCGATCCGCGTTTGAACCCGCGCATGGTGCCCAACGCCGACCCCAGTTTGCGGAATGGAACTCGCCTCGATCTGGGGTTGGGAATTAACCTCTACGCTCCCGAAGGCGATTTGCAAGGGGCGCGATTTGCTCTAGAATTCGAGTTGCCTCTGTATCAGGATTTGGACGGGCCGCAACTGGAAACGGACTGGATGGTGACAATGGGAATTCAAGCGGTGTTTTAACCCTGGCGCGATCGCTGTGAAGTACAGACAAGTCGCAAATCTGTCCTAGTGGGGAACTCAACTGGGCGCGGATGCGACTATAATAACACTTGTTTGCCACCTCCACTACAACAATACAGCGTAAATTTACTGAAGACCGGAGCGACCCTATGAAACTCAAAACACTCACAACTGTTGCTTTACTGACTGCGCTCGGATTGGTGGCCCCCCGCGTAGCGATTTCTCAACCCAGTCCTACCGGGGACTACGAACCGGGTTACTGGCAACCGGAAGCGACGATCGCTAACATCAACCAACCCATTAACATTACCCTGATTAACGATACGGGAATTACGCTGCACTACGGCTATTCCTTCCAACGGCTTCTCGAAAGTTATGGAACCGGGCCGGATGTCGTTTTTCCCGACGGCGATACGGATAGTTTCAGCGTTCACATCAGTTCCAACGAAGGCGATCTCGCCAGCATTAACGTTTACGATCCCAGCCAGCCGGAACAAAAGACGCTGCGCTACCAGTACAATACCAGTGGCAACAACTTGTTAGTTCGAGTCAGCCTCGATCGCCAAGAACCGGAAACGGTTGCTGCTAGCAGTGCAGTCTACATCGACGAACGCGGACGAGTTTACACCTTCCGCTAACACCTAATTTTGGTGCATGACAAGACCCCTAGTTCTGTAGAGAACTGGGGGTTTTGGTTAGTCGCTAAGTGCTACGCGCAGGCTACACCAACGCTCCAATTAAAAATTAAA
>CAKZKB010000458.1 GCA_937121005.1 uncultured cyanobacterium
CTACAATTGTTGTCGCCGCCACCTGCACCCCCGACACCCACAAGCTGGCCCCATGCCATAACGTCCAGAGGGTCGTCAGTTCCCGTACCCCGGCCAGGGTGGCGGCCCCAGCTAGAAGCGCGATCGTCCATCGCGACTGTTGTCGTGCGAATGCAGCCAGGGCGATCGCGACGATCGCGGCACACAGCGCTAGAATGCTTGCAGAGCCAACATCGAGCCACCATTGCAGGGGAGAGGCCGCAGCGCACTCGGCGATCGAGTTGTGAGAGGAAGTTAACATCACTGGCAAACGCAAATTGAGAAGGCAAGTTTCTGGCAAGATGGGATCGGGTTTCCCAGTCTTTACCATTGTAGGCTACCCAGGTTGCGATCGCCGTCACTGCGACGCAACTTCAACTTTGCATTTCTCAACATCTGCGATCGGTTTTTCTCAGTTTGGGTTGTGGTACGATCGAGCAGTACGCATCTGTCAGCGCTAATTGATGAGCGATCGCATCTCACCGATTCAAAAAATCCTCTTTGGCAGTCCGGGAACGGGCAAAAGCTACCACATTCGCACAATTGCCACCGAACAGTTAGGCATTGAGTTCGACACAGAGCGCAAGATTCTCAAAAATACAGTTAAAACGGTGTTTCATCCCGAATACACCTACGCCGATTTTATGGGTAAGCTGCTGCCACTCACTCAGGGAAATTCGGTTATCTATAAGTTTTATCCCGGTCATTTCCTGCGATCGCTTGGCATGGCATATCGAGGGTTAATTGATGGCAACGGTGAGAATTATTTACTGGCGATCGACGAGTTAAATCGAGGTAACGCAGCCGCTATCTTTGGGACAATGTTTCAACTGCTCGATCGTGAAAGTGATGGTTGGTCGAGTTACGAAGTCGATATTTCGGAAATGGAGTTAATCGGATTACTAAATGCAATGGGTTTTAAACCCAAAGTACAAGAAAATGGAATAGTAATGATTGAGAACGCCAAAAAGTCATTAGATTCGCTTGATGTATTTTGTGAGAATCTCGGAAATCATCTTCAACGGAAAAATAAAAATAATCAAGATGGCTTAAGAGTTGTAAATTTGCTCAATAACTACAAAATTAAAATCCCCTTTAATTTTTCAATCGTTGCAACGATTAACACTTCTGACGAATCAATTTACTATCTTGATAGTGCCTTCAAACGGCGTTGGGACTGGCAATACTTTGAAGCGCCTAGTGCATCTATGCAACTATCGGAGGTTCCCACTAAGGTGCAAGGTAAATTTTTAGAAGTGGACAATCGCTTTCTTGAATGGTATGTTTGTATTATTGGATTGAATGAGTTCATAAAATCTCATTACAAAACCATCCGAAAAGTAGAAGACAAACAAATTGGTTGGTGGTTTGTAACCAACTTGCGGGGGAATAGGATTTCTATTCAAAAAATAAAAGACAAGCTCATGTTTTATTTATGGGATAATGTATTCTCTAGGGACAAAAGACCATTGGAGAAGTTTTTAATGTCAATTCTCAAGACAGAAAACCTTTGTCTGCCTACATACGCTAGTTTTCTGAACTACACAGTAGAATTCACGAAAGGGATGTATAATTATGGATATCAAACGATCGAGAATAACGGAAATGAGATTGATGAAAGCTCTACTGAGTCTATCGAAGGAGATGACATTCCTTTCTAAAAAAGTAAGTATTCAGGTGGTACAGAGAAACCCGGTTTCTGGAGGGAGAAACTCGGATTTTGTCCGGCTATAAGCGAGAAACCGGGTTTCTACACCTGTTAGCCTAGCATACCTGAATCCTTACCTAAAAAAATCATGCTCGATTATAATTGCCTCGAACTGATTGTAAACGATCGCTACTCCTTCGTCGGTATCGAAAGACGCGACGATCGCTTGTATTTTTATCTGCCAAAAGGATTTAACAGCGATGACGAAACGCTGCAAACCTTCTCAGCAAAACGCGATTTGTTCTTTTTGCTGTATCAAGTCTTTGACAAGTTCAAACAAATTTGTGTCGAAAAAGGTTACTTGGAAGAAAATTCTGAAATATTGGCAGGCGATCGCGATGGAGTTATCAAAACTAGCCGAGGTTCGGCGGTTGGCGAAAGCGACGATGAAGACGAAATCATCTTTTATGGCAAACTCAGCACCATCGAAGGCATTTTATCAGCCTACGACGAACCTAAAATCCTGAGTCTTGTTTATCGACTCGGAAAAGTTGAGACGATCGACTACAGCAAGTTCCATAAATTTCTACATCGTGCAGTTTTTCTACCTAACAATGCTGCTTATATCGACTATATGGATTTACCTCGCAAACAAGTACAGTTTACCACAACCGATCTGGTGGCAATGTACTGTTATTTGCTATACGAAATCAAACTACAATTGAACCAAGAGGTGCGATCGGAAATTAAAGCACTAGCAGAACAGTTTCGCCAAGAGTATATCGGTGCTGACTATGGTTTGTTCGAGGAGGATTTCTTCGAGATCGCGATCGACACCTTAAAAGAAGCGTTGGAAGTTATCGATCGCAACACGCCGCTTAAAGATGCAGACTATTGGCAGTTTTACGAGGCGATCGAGTTATTTCTGTATGGCGAACTTCAGCATACCGAGGAAGGCGAAATCTGGGGAATTAACAACTTCTATAGCGTTTGGGAGTCGATGTGTTTAACCGATATTGTCAAAACGACTGAACCTCGCCGCTTGCTGTATCTCGATCGTCAGTTTGTTTCAGATACAATCTTGGCTTCTGTTGATGAGACAAAGAAAGCGATCGATCTATCTGATACATTTTACATCAATGGTTCCCGCTTACGACCAGATGCTGTTGTCATATATCCCATTTCTAATCTTATAGGGAAAAGGAGTTACAAAATATCACCCGATCAATGGAACGATCGTGGCTATCGTACCAGTTTCGATCTATTAGGAGAATCGTTGGATAACTTTATAAAAATCGCTTGTATGGATCCAGAACAGCCTAAAAATATGCACACCTTTGTCTGGCTAGAAGAATTATATGAAACTTCTGGATCGACATTGATTATCAATCGACGCTTACCTGAAAATTTTTACTCGTTTTGGAAAATAGATACTGACGATCTCTATCTAGAAGATTTGCATAAAATGTACTATTTTAATCACATTTTTGCCTGTGCTTACAATAGAGGAATTGTGGCTTGCAATTCTTTTGATAAAGATGTTCTTAAAGTTTTAGGTATTCCTAAAAATACAATTGTTTTATTATCCCTTTTTAGAGAAGGTATATATACTTACTATCGCATAAATGAATTGGCAGAGATGTTCAACTCTTTTAGCAAAAAACTTCATCAAAGATTCTCTTTGGGATTGACAGCGATCGACGTTAAATATGCCGATACCGCATACTACCTCGACTCCGAAAATATGGAAGAAATCAAAAACCGCAGCGTTAGGAAACAGTTTGTCTACGAATACCTCATCGAAAAGACGATCGATCGCAGCTACAGCAACCTGAAAAACATCAAAATTCAAAGCGAGTTCTGGTTGCCAAAATCGGGTCAAGATGCTGACATCAAGGAGACTGCATCATTTATGGATGGCTACATTCAGTTAAACCAAAGGGACTTTCAAAACCTGGCGAGAAATTACATCAACTCTCTAGAGTAAGTGAAATCTTGAGACTCTAGTCTTGCGTTTCGCGATCGCTTGCCCAAGCAGTCCATTGAGGTCTATAATCGAGGGAAGAAAATCTATCCCCCAAACTTTTCAAGACGAATTCTGAATTTTGAATTGGAGCGAAGCGACTTGACTGTATCACTTCCAAAATTTCACATCGCCTTAAGCGTCGATCGCCTGGACGCATCCATTCGAGAATATTCGCAACGATTGGGATGCGATCCCTGCCTTGTTGTCCCCAACGAATATGCGTTATGGCGCACCGAAACCCTCAACTTTTCTATCCGGTGCGACGGGGAAAAGAGTGGAACCCTACGACATTTAGGATGGGAGGACGACTCCGCACAACAATTCGATCGCGAAACGGATGTCAACGGGATCGATTGGGAAAGGTTTGCTTTCGGGCACCAAGAACAGGAAATCGACTCCATTTGGCCGGGTCAGGCGCGGCGGTAAGACGACGATCGCTCTCGATCGGTGACGATTGATAGATGACGGCGGCGCATTCATCGGCAATAATGGGTGTGGGGTCTCACCCCGCATCCGCCTGTGGATATAGAGCGATCGCCCAAACACGCCATCGAGGACGACCCATGCCCAGCTGTTCGGCACAGACAACCTCTGTCGCACCCTTTTCCCCGCCGTCGGGGACTCAAATCGTAGAAGCGATCGCCGTCGCCGAACGGGGCGATCGGGTATCGAGACGCGATCGCGACTGGCCCAGGCGCTTGCGCTTCGACTTCGACAGCTTGCAAGGGTTTGAAGCCGTCGATCGCGCCTTTGCGGGGTGGGGGATAGGGTTCAAAAACGCCATCGCCTTGCAACCGTCCAACGCCGCTTTCCCAACGCGATCGACCCAAAATGTATTGATGGGAGCCCCAGAACCGGGGGCCATCGAAATTGAGTTCGATCGTCCGATCGCTTGGGCGATGGCTTATATTACCGCATCGCGGCGTACCGTACTGACGGCCGAAGTGGGTGGCGAAATCGTCGATCGCGCCGAACTGCCCGAGGCCAACCTGGCCGGACGCGATCGCCCCATTGCCCCCAACGCCTTGTTACAAGTGCGCGGAACCGCCATCGATCGCCTGACGTTTTACGGTTTTGAAGGTCAGTTTACCCTCAGCGAATTGTGCGTCGGTTTTTAAGCGATCGAATTCTGGTAGAATAGCTCCAGATCGCCGCACCATTCGGAACCGACAACGTGGCTAGAACTTTGCGGAGGCAACGGTTGCACCTCGATCGCGCCGTTTTGTCTCTTTTAACGTCATTAATTCAATCGCTTCGCACCGTTTATTTACGCTGGGGTCGAGGGTACGAAGAACGCTGGGCCGCCCTGGGGTTGGCGGTGCTGTTGCTGGCGTGGAACTGGAAGCTGGTATTGGCTTTGGCCTTGGGCGTGGGGGCCGCGATCGCGATTTTTCGAGGTCAGGGCGATCGGTTTCAACTCTGGTGGCGCAAGTGGCAAACTCGTACCAGTACCTCTAACCGTCACTTTGCGGTGGCGGCGGGGGGCGGCAGTTTCACCGCCCTGGGGGCCTATCTCTGTACCTCGGTTTGGGCTCAAGCTGAAAATCGCTGGTTGGCGGTGGCGACGATCGTCCAAACCCTGGCGACAGTGGCGACTCTCTCGCTGGTGGCTTGGCAAATGGGCGATCGCGCCTCTACAAACGCCGCCGATCCCCAGGTTTTACTTGCCGATCTGGCCGATCCGCGACCGTTAAAACGACTCGTTGCGGTGCGTCAATTGTCGCGACTGTTGCAAGAGGAAACTTTAGACAAGCAACAGCAACAAACCGTCGGCGACTGTTTCGAGTTGATGTTAGGAAGCGAAACCGAACCGACGGTGCGAAATGCCTTACTCGACGGTTGGCAAATTCAGGGCGATCGGCGATCGCTTCGCTCTAATTCAGAGTTCAGAATTCAGAGTTCAAAATTAAGACCTCTGTCTAAAGTCCAGGGGCTTGACTAAGGAAAATGTCCTATCCTTTTCTTCTTGAAAGAAGAGGCTTGTATCCCTAGCATTCTCGGTCATCGATCGGGAGTTGTAGGAACGCGATCGCGGCGATCGATGCCTCAAACTCACGCAGGAAGCGCGATCGGGCGTTTTCTAGCTTAGTGCCGATGGATGACATCGCTCGAACCCGCGCCAGAAGTGCGTTTGCGGATTTTTTCTCTCGATGGGGTTGACAGGGCGATGGCTGGAATGCCATAGTAGATGGAGATGGATGAAACCGAACCTCGAAAACCGCATAAACGCTAGGTTTCAATTGGCGGGCCTCGCAACCTGCTATAATCCCTATGAGGGATTGAAACGGAAAATCATTTTTGATGACGTTACAAGCAATTACTCCTCGCAACCTGCTATAATCCCTATGAGGGATTGAAACTTTCTGGCAAGGCAATAAAGACTATCGATGATACCATCATGCCCACCTCGCAACCTGCTATAATCCCTATGAGGGATTGAAACAAGGCGAAATAATCCGAAAAGCCAAAAATCATAACTCGCAACCTGACTATAATCCCTATGAGGGATTGAAACTTCAAAAGAGACAATGTAAGTTCTGTGCATTTGTTTTTAGCTCGCAACCTGCTATAATCCCTATGAGGGATTGAAACCCGACGCGAATTGAGCGTTCCATCGCCAGGCCGTCTCCTCGCAACCTGCTATAATCCCTATGAGGGATTGAAACATGGGTAAGCGCGATCGTCTGCGTCGGGTTGGCGCAAGTCTCGCAACCTGCTATAATCCCTATGAGGGATTGAAACACCTTTACCAAAGTTGGGGGGGCTGGCTGCGATCTCTCGCAACCTGCTATAATCCCTATGAGGGATTGAAACAAATTAAAACACCGAAGAGAAAGCCCACCAGAAGCTCGCAACCTGCTATAATCCCTATGAGGGATTGAAACATCCCCAATTTCAAGATGACGATCGACCCCGACAAATCTCTCGCAACCTGCTATAATCCCTATGAGGGATTGAAACTTCGGGCAAGAAATAAAGTTGCGTTCCTCCGAAAACTCTCGCAACCTGCTATAATCCCTATGAGGGATTGAAACACAGAAATTCGCTGTAGCCGCGATCGCTTCCCCATTGCCTCGCAACCTGCTATAATCCCTATGAGGGATTGAAACGTACACTCCAGTCGCTTGCACTCCCCACAACTGGGCCTCGCAACCTGCTATAATCCCTATGAGGGATTGAAACCAAGCCAAGAAAAAACCCACGAGAGAAATGGAATCACTCGCAACCTGCTATAATCCCTATGAGGGATTGAAACTGACCCATGAGAATTCGGCATCTTAATATTGCCATTACCTCGCAACCTGCTATAATCCCTATCAGGGATTAAAACTCGCAGAGAAATATCAGAGTTCAGAATTCTGAATCCTAAAATGGAGCGAAGCGACTCGATCCAAACAAACATCCAATGGCGGCGACTGGGGGGAATTGTAGCCGTACAAGGCTCCGTTACCCTTGCTTGGGTCATTTATTCTCTCTACTTACCCGATCTGTTGGTACGTTTGGGTTTCGCCAAGGAACTGGCGGGAACGTTATTGATTATCGAACACGCGATCGAGGTTGTTGTCGAACCAACATTTGGTTATTTAACCGATCGCGCTGCGTTTGGAAAGGGAACTCGTTTTCCCTGGATCGCGATCGGAATTGCGTTGGCTTCAGCCTTTTTTATTGCCTTACCAATCGTCGCTTTGTTTGTCCCTGCTGGGAGCATTTGGCGCTGGAGTTTTCCCGCGATCGCGGTTCTTTGGGCATCTGCTATGGCCATGTTTCGCAGTCCGGTTGTCGCTTTATTGGGTAAAACCACATCCCAACCTAACTTTCCCCTAGCAGCAAGTTGTATCGTTCTTATTCAACAGTTAATCAAAGCCTTTCGCTTTGCAGCATATAGTTTAATTCTCTCTTTCGGGCCATTTGTAACTTTCGCGATCGGCTCCTTTGTTTTCTTAGGTGCGGGAACTGTTTTGCGCCGCGTCATGCCAGCCAGTTCGCCACCGCTTCCCTCAGAAAACGGGTCGCCAATTTCAAGACGCACGCTATTAATTATTGCCGCAACTGGACTCGGAATGGGTTGGAGTTTGCGATTTTTGCTGGCGAGTTTGGGTCAGGTTTTCGCCGCGCAATTGGGGAGCGATCGCGTCACTTTGGGAATGTTGGGTTTTAACCTTCTACTCGCCATTTTTGCCCTTCCCGCCGGGAAATTAGCGAGTCGAGTCGGTAACGCGCGATCGATGGTTGTCGCCGCGATCGCCACTGCGATCTTGTTAGCTATAATTGCATCAACCTCTGTAACGGTTATTGTCGCGATC
>CAKZKB010000459.1 GCA_937121005.1 uncultured cyanobacterium
CGCCTTCACCGTATGGATGGGAATTTGCCGGGTTTTGGCCATCTGGCGCAACTTGGCATGGTTGCGAACGTGCGATCGCAAGGCCAGTACCGCGTCCGCCTCGTCGAGATCCTTCGTCAACACGACGGGTAAGTTCAACACTTCCAAAGCGCGATCGAGGTTTTGGCGACTGAGACCGTAAGGATAGACGTGCAGGGGCAAATCTTCCCCTTCCGGCCCGGCCGCCGCCCCGTTAGCTTGGGACTGTTCCAATGGCAGGGTTGGCGACATGGTAGCATCGAGCAACCGTTGGAAGTGACCCCGAGCCCGATCGGGTTCCGTCGTCGGTAGGGGCACGGGCTGCATTCGCCCGGAGGTGCGCCAACTGCGGACTGGAGTTTTGGGAGGAACGGGCAGCATGGGGGGCGTTTCGTACTCGATTTTGACGCGACCGTTCTCGTCGAGACTGCGAATGGGAGGGTTGGGGTTGTGACCTCGCAGCAGCGTGTCTACAGTGGCGGCCAGGCTTTCATGTACCGTCCACCGGGTGCGATCGAGCATTTCCACAGCCACCTCAAACGTGGGCGGGGCCTTGCGTTCCAAAACAGTTTTCTGGGTGCCCCGCCGCCGGGCCTCGTCGTCGCCTAGGGTGACAGATTCGATTCCGCCGATTAAGTCGGCTAAGGTGGGGTTTTTGATCAGGTTTTCGATGCGGTTTCCATGTGCAGTTCCGACTAACTGCACGCCTCGTTCGGCGATCGTCCGGGCGGCCAGGGCTTCGAGTTCCGTCCCGATTTCATCGATGACGATCGCCTCGGGCATATGGTTTTCCACCGCTTCGATCATCACGTGGTGCTGGAGTTCGGGGCGGGCCACCTGCATCCGCCGGGCGCGACCGATCGCGGGGTGGGGGATGTCTCCATCTCCGGCAATTTCGTTGGAGGTATCGACAATCACCACGCGCTTGTTAAGATCGTCGGCAAGAACGCGGGCAATCTCTCGCAGGGCGGTGGTTTTACCCACGCCGGGGCGGCCGAGCATCAGTAAGGACTGTCCGGTTTCGACCAGATCGCGGATGGTTTCAATGGTACCAAATACAGCCCGCCCCACCCGACAGGTGAGGCCGATAATGTCACCGTTGCGGTTGCGAATGGCACTGATGCGGTGCAGGGTTTGTTCGATTCCGGCCCGGTTGTCGCCGCCAAAGTTGCCCACGCGATCGATACAGAATTGCAAGTCGTCGCGGGTGATGGGGCGATCGGAGAGAAATTCGGCCGTTCCTGGAAATCGGGCTTCGGGCAACCGGCCCAAGTCCATGACGATCTCGATGGCATTATCCCGTTGGGGATGTTCGTCCAATTTTTGTCTCAAAAAGTCGGGCAAAATTGCCAGCAATTGGTTTAAATCGTCCGTCTTCATAATCAGGTGTAAGGTAGGGGCGAACGGCGTTCGCCCTAGCAAGGTGAGATAAAGAGGGGTAATGGCGTAAGTGCTGCTACGTGCATAAACGCCCTAGGGGATAAAGTGCGATCGATATCAATGACATTGGTCTTGAAGGTTGTTTTCCTCACGTTTCCGAAGAAGGGTCAACGCCGTTGACCCCTACACTGGGCGCTTTCAATTTTTAGAGGAACATTGATGTTTCAACTGAGAAACCAACGTGCGAGCTTGTTGGGTAGCTTGTTGGAGTAAATCGGGATAATTTTCTAAGCGCATGGCACTTGGACTGGGGAAGTCGGTATTAGAAACAGCGTTTTCGAGGCGATCGAGAGTCGGTAACAGCAGTTTGCGAGCGTAACTGCCATAGGCAACTCCGGCAACGAACGCGGGAGAACCGCTAGCGGCCAGCAGTCCCATTTCGCCTAGTTTGGGAACGGTGCGATCGTTGGTTCCTCCTGCTAGTTGCACGTAGCCGGGGAGGTTGGCATTTAAGACTTTAGCGGCCAGTTTGATGGCGGCGATGGTGCTTCCTTTGCCAATATCGCCGCTCATGGGACGACCGTCGGTTTGCCAAATTAAAGGAATGGGTAAAGGCGACATCAGATCGTAGAGCGATCGCAAATAGGGAATTAAATCGGCATCGTCGGGACAGCTAATAGAAATGAGTTTTAACCGATTCAAACCCGGTTGAATGACACGCCACAATCGCTGAAAATCTGCAAGCCGGCCGACTTGGGTGTGAATTTCGATCGCGTCAATGCCTTGGGAGAGTAACATCGGGACGACGACTTCTGGAGCCGTCACGTAGGAACGAGTGGTAATGTAACCGTAGGGGCAAATGGGAAGGCAACGGCCGCAACCGTAACACCGCGAATCGATGACACCGCTCGCATTGATGGCGATCGCCGGACAAACGGCTTCGCAGGGTCGAGGACAGTCAACAGGACAGCGATCGGGGTCGAATTGCGCTTTACGAAAGTGGGGATCTTCGCCGTCGTTGAGACTGGCCATCAACCAGGGAAGGGGACGATCGCCGGCCGCTTGCATTCCTTCTTTGGCGGCAGCGATAACTGCCGGATCGGCCGAAACATCGATACAATCTACTCCGGCAATGGTGTAGGCCAAAGACAGATTGCGAACGGCGGGCAGATGGTTGAAGCTCGCGCCGCAGATGGACTTGAACCAGTTGCCCGTTTTCAGGGATTCTAAAGGAGAGTTTCGATGGTTCACTCTTTTACTCTAACGTTTTTTGGGGGGAGAAATACAACACTTTGACAACCCAAAGC
>CAKZKB010000460.1 GCA_937121005.1 uncultured cyanobacterium
ATGAAGTTGATGGCGAAAAATGCCGAAGATCGCTATCAAAGCGCCTATGGCTTAAAAGCTGATTTAGAAATCTGCGCCTACCAGTTAGAAACAACTGGAACGATCGAGAGTTTCCCCCTAGCACAACAAGACGTTTCCGATCGCTTACAAATTCACCAGAAACTCTACGGACGCGAAGCAGAAATTTCCGCGTTATTGGCAGCCTTCGAGCGGGTTGCGGAAACAGGACAAGTCGAATTGATGCTCGTTGCGGGTTATTCTGGCATCGGAAAATCATCCTTAGTCCAAGAACTCTACAAACCCATTACCGCACGCCGGGGCTATTTTATTGCTGGTAAATTCGACCAATTGCAGCGCAATATTCCCTATTCGGCTTTGGTTTCTGCTTTTAGCGGACTCATGGGGCAGCTATTAGGAGAAAGCGAAGCCGCGCTGCAAGTCTGGCGAGAAAAATTATTAAAGGCTTTGGGAAATAACGGACAAGTGATTGTTGATGTGATTCCCGAAGTCGAACTGATAATCGGCAAGCAACCGAGCGTTCCCGAATTAGGAGCAAACGAATCCCAGAATCGCTTTAACCTGGTTTTCGGAAACTTTATTCATGTATTTTGCAACGAAGAGCATCCACTCACTCTATTCCTAGACGATTTGCAGTGGGCCGATTTGGCAACATTGCAACTAATGGAGCGACTGTTACTCGAAGGTCAAACAGAATATCTTTTGCTGTTAGGAGCCTATCGGGATAATGAAGTTCTCGCCGGCCATCCTTTGGCAATGTCTCTGGCAAAACTGCGGCAAAACAAAGGCGAAGCGATCGCCCAGATTGCTTTAACCCCTTTGACCCTAGATCAAATTTCTGCTTTAATTGGTGACACTCTCCAGCAAGGAACTGAAAAGGTTGGCCAACTCGCTCAATTGATTCTGCAAAAAACAGCAGGAAATCCGTTTTTTATTAACGAATTTTTACAAGCGTTGTACGATGAAGAACTGCTGCAATTCGATCGCCAGTCGAGAAGCTGGCAATGGGATACGAGCGCGATCGCGGCTAGGAATTTCACCGATAATGTCGTAGCGTTGATGGTTCAGAAGCTGCAAAAACTGCCCCCATCGAGCCAAGAAATTTTATCGCTTGCCGCTTGTTGGGGAGCAGAATTTGACTTGGAATTGCTGACCTGGGTTGGGGAAAAATCTGCCAGAGAAACGTTCGACCTGCTTAAAATAGCCCTCGATCGCGATTTGATTTTCCCCCTATCCGAACTCGACGAGAACCTGTTAATTCAGTCTTATAAATTCGGGCACGATCGCATTCAACAAGCCGCTTATGCTCTAATTCCCGAAGAATATAAGGCAGCGACTCATTACCGGATTGGAAAAGTGCTGTTGCACAAGCTCTCTCCCTCCGTGAAAAGTGAGAAAATTTTCTCGCTAGTGGGTCAATTGAACTATGAAATGGCTTTGATTGACAAGCCACAAGAACGCCACGAACTCGCTGAACTCAACCTCATCGCCTGTCGTAAAGCTAGGTCCGCCACCGCCTATCAAGCAGCAAGAGAATATGCCAACACGGGATTATCGTTGCTAGGAGACAAGGCTTGGCAGCAGCAATATGAAATGACTCTAGAGTTCCACGATCTGGCCGCTGAACTATCATTGCTGTGCGGGGAGTTGGAGGAGATGGAAGAATTCGTGCAAACCGCGATCGCCAAGGCGCAATCTTTACAGGAAAAGGTCAAAGTTTATCGCCTCAAAATTCTCTCCAAGGTTTCCCAAAATCAACCCACCCAAGCTATTACGATTGCTCGAGAATTTTTGCAACAGTTAGGCATAAATTTCCCGGAAATGCCTGCTGAAGAAGACATCGAACAAGCAATTGCAGAAATCAACCAACTGATTGGCAATAGGGAAATTGAAGACCTTGCTCATCTTCCAGAGATGGTAGATAGCGAAAAAATCGCCATTTTGCAGATTGCTAGTAGTATTATCCCCGCCGCTTATATTTCTGGCTCTCTCCTATTTCCCTTAATCGTTTCCTTATCAGTTAAACTATCCATTCAATATGGCAATACATCCCTTTCTGCCTTAAATTATGCTGCTTATGGTATGGTAGCTTGCAACCTGATGCAAGATGTCGAGACTGGAGTAAAATTTGGTCAGTTAGCAATACAAACCATTGCCAAATTAGAAGCCCAAGCGGTTAAACCAGAAGCACTACAAGTCGTGGCAGGATTTCTTCTCCACCGCAAATCTCACGTTAAAGAAACCTTACCTCTACTACGAGAAAGCTATACCGATGCTCTAGAAATGGGCAACCAAGATTTTGCCGGACATAGTGCGGTTGTTTTCTGCCTTCATTCTTTTTGGTGTAGCCAACCTCTAGCAAGTTTAGATGAGGAAATTTGCGCCTACTACAACGGGTTAGTACAATTAAATCAATTGACAACAGCTAATTACTGTCGGCTGCATTGGCAAGCAACTTTAAATTTGCTAGGATTTGCAGAAAATTCGAGTATTTTATCTGGAGAAGTTCTGCAAGAATCTGAGTTTCTATCCTTATTGTTGTCCGCTAGCGATTTTTATGCGCTGTATATCTTTCATTTATATAAGCTCATGCTCGGCTATTTATTTGAGGATCTACAATCGGCTCAATATCATGCAGTTGAGATTCAGCGCTATTTGAATGCAGGAGCCGGTTGCTTTGGCGAACCCGCCTTTTATTTCTATCATTCTTTAAGCATTTTAGCGGGTTTAGAGGGGCGATCGCCTGCCACATTAGAGCTACTCCAGCAAGTCGAACAAAACCAAAGATATCTGCAACAAAAATGGGCAAATTATGCCCCCATGAATCACCAGCATAAAGTCGATTTAGTGGCAGCAGAAAACCATCGAGTTCTGGGTCAAAAACTGGAAGCTATGGAAATGTACGATCGCGCTATTGCTGGAGCAAAAGAAAATGGTTTCTTGCAAGAAGAGGCCCTAGCTAACGAACTTGCGGCCCGATTTTATTTCGATTGGGGTCGAGAAAAAGTGGCCCGCCTTTACATGATGGAGGCTCATTACTGCTATTCTTGCTGGGGAGCAATGGCAAAAGTGAAGCACTTGGAAGAAAACTACCCTCAATTGTGCCAAGTCTATCAATTGCCAACCACAACAGGTTCTAGCACTGTATCTACAGCTGTTCTGAAATCATCTCATCCCACCACTTCCGATTCAAACAGCAACTTAGATATTTCAACGGTAATGAAGGCATCCCAAGCCATTACCAGTGAAATTGTCTTGAGCCAATTATTGACTGAATTGATTAAAATTTTGTTGGCAAATACGGGCGCTCGATCTGGCTTTTTGATTCTGGAAACAGAGGGTGAGCTTCTCATTGAAGCAGAAGCTCGGCCCAACGGTGAAGTAACCGCACTACAGTCAATGCCGATCGATTTTTTGAAACCCGACGGTTCTCAACCTTTACTATCTTCGGCTATCGTTAATTATGTTTTTCGTAGTGGAGAAACGGTTGCCATTAAAGATGCCTGTAATGAAGGCAATTTTATCAATCAACCTTATATCCAAAACTATCAGGTGAAGTCGGTTTTATGCGTCCCTTTACTCAGCCAGGGTAAACTTGTCGGTGTGGTTTATTTGGAAAATAATCTGACGGTAGGAGCGTTTACCCGAGAACGGGTGGAAATTGTTCGATTGTTGTCGGGACAGGCAGCGATCGCCATTAGTAACGCCAAACTTTATACTGAAGTCAAACAAAGCGAACAACGGCTGCAACAATTTCTAGAAGCGATACCCATCGGGATATCCATTCACACTCCCACAGGCCAACTTCACTATGCAAACCATACGGCACGACAGCTACTCGGTATCAACATCGCTCCAGATGCCAAAACCGAGGAATTAGCCAAATCCTATAAGATTTATCGTGCCGGAACCCAGGATTTATATCCAAACGAGCGACTCCCCATGGTGCGTTCTTTGGCAGGTGAAACAGCGAAAGCTGACGATTTGGAACTTCACCAACCGGACAAGATCCTCCCCCTAGAAGTTTCTAGTACGCCCATTCTTGATGAAACGGGTAAGGTTGTTTATGGTATTGTCGCCTTTCAAGATATCACCGAGCGCAAGCAAGCTGAAAAGCTCTCGATCGATTACAACCAATCCCTGGAAAAGCAGCTTGCTTTATCGTTGGAAAATACCAAACTGTACGAGGCTTCTAAGCGTTTCGTTCCCGACGAATTTCTTAGCCTTTTAGATAACAAAAGCATTGTCGATGTGAAGCTGGGCGATCGAGTCGAACGGGAAATGACGGTTCTCTTCTCGGATATTCGCGACTTTACCAGTATCTCGGAAAAGATGGCTCCACAAGCCAACTTTGCTTTTATTAACGAGTATTTGGGTTATATGGAGCCGCAAATTCAAAAACATGGGGGGTTTATCGATAAATACATCGGCGATGCAATTATGGCGCTGTTTCCCAATTCTGCCGACGATGCAGTTAAGGGGGCGATCGCCATGTTAGAAGAGTTAAAAATATATAATTTATATCGACAAGAAGACAATCTCTTGCCTCTGCGGATTGGAATTGGTTTGCATTCGGGAAGGTTAATGTTAGGAACTGTTGGCGGAATGGGACGCATGGATGGAACGGTCATCGGTGATGCGGTGAATCTTTCTTCGCGAGTGGAAGGGTTGACTAAAACTTATGGGGTTTCTCTTTTAATTACCCATCAAACTTGGGCAGGTTTGAATAATCCTTTGGAATACGATTTTCGATTTATCGAACAAGTCAAAGCGAAAGGAAAAGCTAAAGCGGTTGGTTTGTTTGAGGTCTTTTCTGCCGATCCGCCAGAACTGCGAGAAGCCAAGATCGCCACTAAAGAGAAGTTTGAGAGGGCTGTAATGTTATATCATGGCGGTTCTTTTCCTGAAGCAGCGCGTTTATTTGTAGAATGTGTGGAATATTACGAGGACGATCGCCCCGCCCGGATTTATCTCGATCGCTGCCAACCAAATATTTCTTGAAGTTCTATAACGTGAGTTCGACGGAACTAGAAAAAGGCAGGAGGCACAGGAACATACCAGAAACGGAGATAGCGAATCAACAATCGATGTGAATTGCTGAAGGAAAAGTTAGTGTAACCATCGCCACGCCACTGCCAAAAGAACCACGACGATCGCCCCTACAAAGGTATTTATAACATTGACCAATTCGTTTGTCAACCACTCGAAGCGGTCTTGCCAAATTGCCCCGATCGCGCTTTCAATGGTAGTCGCAATAAAAGCCGCGATCGCGCACCAAACCAAACCGATCGCGTCGAGTAACCCCAAACTCCAACCTACCGCCGCCATAATAAGAGAAGCGATAACTCCCGCGATCGTTCCTTCCCAACTCACGGCCCCTTCAGTCCCCGGAGAAACGGACTCGAAAGTGGTGACTAAATAAGTATGTTTTCCGTAGGCTTTCCCCACTTCGCTGGCTACCGTGTCCGAGAGTTTGGTGGCAAAACTAGCCACATAGGCCAGCAACAGCAAAGAAACAAATGCGTCGCTCCCGTCGCAAGTTCCCGACCAACACAATCCTAACACGCCTAACGCA
>CAKZKB010000461.1 GCA_937121005.1 uncultured cyanobacterium
CGGGGAAAATCCGTCCCGCGATCGTCTCGGTTTGTTGTTCAGTTGCGAACTGGCCCAACTGCACGGCGGCCGGATTGCAGTCCAGGGCTCGGCTGCTGGCTATCGCTATGTCATCAGTTTGCCCGTCACCAATCTACCATCGGAGGAACAGGAAGAATTGGGGGATTAGGGGATTGGGGGATTGGGGGATTGGGGGATTAGGGGATTAGGGGATTAGGGGGAAATTAATATTCATCCTTCATCCTTCACCCTTCATCCTTGAAACCTCACACCTCACCCCTCATACCTCGCCCCTCGTACCTCACACCTCATTGTAACTTCGATCGCTTCTCGTTGTAATTTCGATCGCACCAAAACGCTATGACGATCGCATCGAAACCGGGGGTGCGATCGCGGGAACTTTACATATTTCAAGGGACAATAAAGATGAAGAGTTACAGAGGGCTAGGTCGAGATGCTTCCCCAACTCCAACTTATCCCTGGGGCGGTTTCGGAAATTTTAGTTTCCGCCGCCGATACCGGGTACTTGACCCTAGCCGATCGTTACGGTTTGCTGGCTGCAACCCTAGACGAAACGCTAGCAGATGAAGAACGGCGCACGGTCAATCGCATTTTGCGTTCTGCCTTGCGCGGGCGGATCGAGGTTAGCGATCGCTTATCCGTTGCACCTTAATTTTATCTTAACGAATGCGACCTTTGTCAAGTCGCGATCGCGCTTTCAACAATCGAGGATTATCGTGGTGGATTCAATGTGGGCAACAATCAAAAAATTACTTCCGGTGACGTTAGGGTTATCTGCATCTTTGGCAGTTTCGCTACCTAGTGTCGCTAATGCGGAAACGAGCAACAATTCTCTTGCGGATGGGATTTACTTGCAAGGACAATCGCCGCAAACGGAACAAATTGGGTCTACTTACACGGTATTCGAGATTGACGGTGACACGGTTGTGGGTGCGTTTTATATGCCGCGATCGTCCTTTGACTGTTTTTATGGCCGCGTCGAAGATAATGCGTTGTTACTCACTGTTGTCGATAGCTATAGCGGCGAAGCGTCGCCATTTTCCATCGCTTTAAACGAAGGCCATCTCATGGCGGATTCGGACGGTTCTGCACCGGGTAACGCGATCGCGCTAGATGGATTTTACAACATCGAGACGGTCAGTGGAAGCGATTCTGCTACGCAGACGCTACGCGAACGCGATTACTTATCCACTTGCCAAGCCTACTTGAACGAATTAGCTCGCATTTAACCCCTAAGACTTGCCGTCGTTTAGTTTTCAAATCGTCCCACTGGAGGTCGAATAGAATACCACAACATTTTCAACAAGCACCAGGTAATACTTTTACGTGCGAGCGATCGTCTTTCTTGCTCGCGGTTGCGACGTTCTGACTCGAAGTAGGCACGGAAAAAGCGATCGCACTGACAGAAAAACCCACGCGATCGAGGAGTCCCGATCCCAAAATTCCCAAAATGAAGCACAAGGCAGCAATTATCCAATAGCGAGGTTTCACGATCGTCCTTTTCCTTAAAACCCCGGTTCCTCATAGAAACCGGGGCAATTTGTTCGTTACTGATTTTGCGGAATGGGATCGAGATCGAACAACTGATGTAGGGTGTGCATGGCACGACGGCGGGCTTCGATATCCTGTTGCGCCCGCAATTGTACCATCGGATCGTGAAGAATTTTATTCACAATTCCTCGCGTCAGTGCTTCGATCGTCTCTTGATGTTTGTCGGCAAATTCCGTCCCCAACCGCGACAAGGCTTTTTCTAACTCTTGTTCGCGAATGGACTCGATTTTTTTCCGCAAGCAGCTAATCGTCGGAACGGTTTCCAAACTGCGCCACCACTGCTCGAACGCATCCACTTCCGCTTCAATTAAAAGCTGCGCTTCCATGGCCATTTGGCGGCGGGTTTCGTGGTTTTGCGCCACGACTGCCTTCAGATCGTCTACGTTGAACGATCGCACGTTGTCCATTTCGCTGACATCAGCAGCGACATTTCGCGGGACGGAAATATCGAACAGCATCAAGCTGGAATTGCCGTCGATCGCCCCTTCTAACTTGGCGCGATCGAGGATCGGTTCGGTGGCTCCCGTGCTGGTAAACACCATATCCGATGCCGCCACAACCGACATCATTTCTGTTAGCGGATGCACCTGTATCGGAACCGTATCGAATTTTTTAGCCAGTTCTTCGGCGCGATCGGTGGAGCGATTGATAATATTAATCTGTTGCGCTCCCTTTGAGATTAAATGCTGCACCAACAGCCGCGACATTTTCCCCGCACCGACAATAGAAATGCGGTAGTCGGCTAAGTTCTCGACTTGCATTTGCGCCAATTCCACCGCCGCCGAACTAATGGAAACGGCTCCGGTTCCAATATTGGTTTCCGTGCGGACTCGCTTGCCAATGCTAATCGATTGTTTGAACAATTGATTGAGGATGCGTCCTACGCCTTTGTAGCGCTGTCCCCATTTGTGCGTCGTTTTTACTTGGGATAAAATTTGCCCTTCGCCGAGTACCAAACTTTCTAACCCCGAAGCGACGCGCATTAAATGGGTAATGGCATCTTGGTGTAGCAAGACGAACAAATGCGATCGCAGTTCTGCCAGTGCTACTCCACTTTTATCGCATAAAAACTGCATCACTTCTCTGATACAAGGTTCGGTTTCGCTAGCGACAAGATAAATTTCTAAGCGGTTGCACGTGCTGAGAATCGCCACTTCCTCAACGTGAGGGTAGCCAGAAACGCAGGCGATCGCCCCTTCGATTTCCGGTTCGGGAATACTCAGCTTTTCGCGAATTTCAACAGCAGCGTTCTTATGGCTCAAGCCAATGACAGCGATATTCATAATGCTTGGTAAAGGGTGATTATGTAATTGGCAATTGGTAATTGGTAATTGGTCGGCGATCGCTCGCCTGCGACCCATTACCATTACCTCTTACCGTGCGTTTAATGCAGTTGCAACTGTTTGGGACGCTCCCACAGATGAATCGTATCCACGAAGCGAGCGGTTTTGCTTTGGCTGGAAATCACCAAAGATTGCGTCCGCGCACCGCCATGGAAGTAACGCACGCCGTCCATTAACGTGCCCGGCGTAATTCCGCAAGCGGCAAACAAAACGGTTTCCCCATTGGCCAACTCTTCGGCATTGTAGATCTTATCGGGATCGGTGATGCCCATGCTCTCCAAGCGCTCTAAGTTCGACTCCTTGCTCTCGCCAATTAACCCCGTTTTCACGACTTCGGGATCGTAGATCAATTGTCCTTGGAAATGTCCGCCCAAGCAACGCATGGCAGCAGCCGAAATTACCCCTTCCGGTGCGGCTCCAATCCCCATTAGCGCGTGGACGTTGGTTCCCGAAAACGCACAAGAAATGGCAGCCGAAACGTCGCCATCGCTAATTAACCGCACTCGCGCCCCGGCTTGACGGATTTCGTTAATCAAGTCTTTGTGACGAGGACGATCCATCACCACAACTACCAATTCTTCGACGGTGCGATCGAGACAGTCAGCAATAATGTGCAGGTTTTCCGTCGGCGTTTTGCGAATATCGACGTGGTTGCGGGCCGCCGGGGGTGCGGCGAGCTTTTTCATGTAGAAGTCCGGCGCAGCGAACAAGCCGCCTTTTTCTGAGATCGCCAGTACCGCCATAGAGCCATTTTGTCCGTAGGCGACGAGGTTCGTCCCTTCGCAGGGATCGACGGCGATATCGATTTCAACCAATTCGTCCGGGTTGCAAAAGCTATGCGCGTCTTCTTGGGTGCAAATCCCCACTTCTTCGCCAATATAGAGCATGGGTGCGTCGTCGCGCTCCCCTTCTCCGATGACGATGCGACCGCGCATATAAATTTTGTTCATGCGTTCCCGCATGGCTTCGACCGCCACTTGGTCGGCGGTGTTTTTCTCGCCTTTGCCCATCCATCGCGCTGAGGCAATGGCGGCTTGCTCGACGACCTCAATAATTTCTAACCCAAGAGTCGTTTCCACAGATCGGTTCCTCTCAACTGCTGCGAGCGTCTAGGTGTAGCCACTCTAGCCTTTGAGTTTACCATCTGGAGGGAACGCTATTGGCGGGCGATCGCGTTTGCGTGGCGTTAAGTTTTGTTACCTCACTATCAAACGGAGTCGGGATCGATACCCAGTTCTTGCAACCGGGCCGCTAACTGTGCGGCCAGCACTTCAGCGCGATCGGCTCGTTGGCGTTCGATTTCGACCCGATCCTCGGCGCGATCGGCCCGTTGGCGTTCGAGTTCCACCCGTGCCATCAGTTCCCTGTAGGTAGCAAACGGTTCTC
>CAKZKB010000462.1 GCA_937121005.1 uncultured cyanobacterium
AACCGACAGCGATCGACCCGCCCGAGGGGCAGCCGAAGCCACGCAAAACGATTAATTCCGGCTCGGTTGCCGCGACGCTGCAAATAGACTACACTAGCAGAGTACCCGGAGAGGTGGCAGAGTGGTCGATTGCGTCCGACTTGAAATCGGAAGAGGCCAAAAACCTCCGGGAGTTCGAATCTCCCCCTCTCCGCTTTTTAATTTGGATGCTCCACCTGGAAAACATTGCTGTAAAGATTGGCAATAATTTGCTTGCCTTCTTGGGTTAAATTCAGGTAGGCGATCGCGTTTTTAATGTAGCGATGCACCACGTTCCAGTAAAATTTAGGATAGCCTTGGCGCAAATCGCCGGGGTTGTTGTAACCTAAGCCTTTATTGGTTCCCGTTTCCTCAAATTCGTAGAACAGGGCGCTAATTTTTTGTAAGTAGCGCGGATCGCTAAGCTGGCCGATTAAATCCGAGGCCCGTACTAATCCTGGATAGCCTTTGGTGTCTTGATGGTCTTCTCCAGCCGGAACCGGAAATCGGGTCAATTCCATACTAACCTGAATCGCTTCGGCATCGATCAGTTTGTGACCGCCGAAGCGTTCGCTAATAAATAGTTTACCGCGATCGACGTGGTAGGGAGTCAGCGCCGCATCGCTAGCACCGGGGGGCAACATCACCATTGTATCGTCAATCCCCGTCGCGTAGAGGCGCTTTTCGTTATCGTCTTGGCGACAAACCCCTTTGACGTAACCAATGTCGTGGCAGAGTAAAGCAATGGTAAAATGCAACCAGTCTTCGCAAGAAACGCCCCCTTCGCGAATATGTTTGCCGCGCAACAGTTCTTGTCCGACCAGGGTGACAAAGATGGTATGCTCGACATTGTGGTAGAGCGCGTCGCTGTTGGCAATATTTTCGAGCGCCATGCCCCCCGCCCAGGCGATAATATCAGCATAGTCGGATTTGTAGCCACCGTAAGTGCGATGGTAGGCAGCTTGTAACTGGGGGACAAAGGCATCAATTAGCAGTTGGGTGGCATTAAACATTCTGCCCGTCCTTAGCGAGAACTGGTATCTTATAGTATACGGCAGTTTTGAACGCCGTCGATCGATTCGGGAGCGTCGATCGCTACCGGCTAGCGATCGATAGGGTATAGTCCCACTGCGATCGGGTTGGAAACGCACCGACCCAAACCTGGTACGTTCCAGGGACGAGGTTTGTCAGCTATGGAGTCTTAGTGGACTAAGAATTTTTCTTTCAACCTGTAGCAGCGATACAATTGTTGAAATTTGGGACATCCTTGAAAACCCTCGGCGCGATCGATGGTGTATAGTAGAACCAAGCTCCTCAACGAGTGGCCAGCGAGCGAGTTTCCGTCATTGGAGACCAAAACTCATGAAAAAAGCACTGTACTGGTTAATGGGCGAAAAGGCCGGACGGGCCATGGTCGGAACCTGGAACTGGCTGTGGGGGATCCCCGTCGAGTCCGGCGGTAAAATTGCCGTCGAAGTGGCCGAAGAGTCCCTGCGATCGATGCAAGCATCGGTTCAACAGCTAGCAACCGCCGTCGCTACCCAAGTCGCCGCCTACGAACGAGCCAAACAAAAATACCAAGAAAAAGCCGCCGCCATGCAGCGCTACGAACAGCAAGCGATGCTGGCCCAACAGACAGGAAACGAACCGGCTGCTCGCTTGGCCATGTCTAAAGCGATCCAGATTGAAAAACTGTTACCGCAACTCGAAGCGCAAGTCAACAAAGCCGAAGAATTTGTCAACGCTTCTAAAGACCGACTCGATCGCGAGCGCATGAAGCTCGAATCGTTCAAAATGGACATGGAAAACATGAAAGACATGGCCGAAATCAACGAAGCCCTCGGCGTGTTGACCAAAGCCAACAACGACCTGAGTATCGACTCGGCGCGATCGCAATTCGAGCAAGCCAAAAATGCCGTCGAACGTCGCGGCCTCAAAGAAGAAGCCCTGGCCGAACTCTCGGAAAACCCCACCGAAAAACTCAACGCCGACCTAGAACGCATGACCATAGACGACGAAGTTTCCCGTCGCCTGCAAATGCTCGGCAACGCCTCTCCTAAATCCCTACCCGAAGACAACTAAACGTCAGTCGCTTCGCTCCAGTTCAGAATTCAGAGTTCAGAATTCAGAGTTTAGCAATTGTAAACCTCTGTCTAAAGACCACCAGGTTTAGGTAAGGAAAGTATCCTATCCTTTTTGACAGAAGCGGCTTGTATCCCTAACATTCTCGGTCACTGTATTATGGCGCAACGAAACGGCCCGCCTCCCATTGTTTTTATCCTCCTGTTTCTGCTACTAGCAGGTGGGGGCTACTGGTGGTTTTTCATGCGATCGCCCGCCCCAGAAATCACGTCCGGATCGCCGGGTACGCCTCCGCCACCGACCAACAATACCAATACTGGAAATACAGGCGGGACAGCATTTCCAGCCCCCGACTCCGTCCCCGGCGGAACCACCGTGCGCCTCACGGGCTCGACTAGCATGGTGACGATCAACCAAAATCTCAAACAAGCCTTCGAGAGCAAATTTCCCAATACAATTGTTGCTGCCAGTGCGGGCGGATCGGATAAAGGCATCGAAGCCCTACTCGCCGGGACGGCCGACGTGGCCGCCGTTTCCCGGCCCCTCACCTCCCAAGAACAGGGTCAAGGACTGGTCGCAGTTCCCGTGGCCCAAGATCGGATCGCCCTCGTGGTGGGTATTAACAACCCCTTCACCGGAAGCCTCACCTCGCAGCAGGTTAAACAAATTTTTCAAGGGCAAATTACCAACTGGTCGGAAGTGGGCGGACCCGACGCAACCATCCAAGTCATCAACCGGCCGCCTGTAAGCGGGACGCGGCAAGCCTTTCAGGAAATGGTACTCAACGGTGAAGAGTTTGGGAATACTCCTAATATCACCACCTTAGAGCGAGATGCTACCACGCCCATGCTGCAACAGTTGGGGCAAAATGGTATCGGCTACGCCACCTACGCCCAAGTGGCCAACCAGCAAACCGCGCGATCGCTCCCCATTGACGGCCAACTTCCCAACAGCCCCGACTATCCCTTCCAGCGTCCTCTCTTTTACGTCTACAAAGAACCCGCCACCCCCGCTGCCCAGGCCTTTCTCGGTTACGCTTTATCTCCCGAAGGTCAACAAGCACTTGTTGGCCAGTAGGGGAGTTGGGGAATTGGGGAATTAGGGGATTGGGGGATTAGGGAGATGGGGAGACAAGGGGACAAGGGGACAATGGGACAAGGGGACAAGGAGAAATTAATATTCATCCTTCATCCTTCCAAGTTCATCCTTTACTATCCTCTTTCATCCTTGAAACCTCGCACCTCGTACCTCAAACCTAAAACCTAAAACCTAATACCTCACTCATACCTCGCACCTCAGACCTCATACCTAAAACCTAAAACCTAATACCTCATTCAAAACAATGGCTAACGAAGAAATCGTCCGGTTTTTCATTGAAGAGGGCAAAGAACACCTCGACACCCTCGAGCAAGGTTTGCTAGCCTTACCCGAAGCGGTGAAAGATGCCGAACGGGTCAACGAAATGTTTCGCGCGGCTCACTCGGTCAAAGGGGGAGCGGCTATGCTCGGTTTTAGCAGCATTCAAACGGTATCGCACCGATTAGAAGACTATTTTAAGATTCTCAAGGAAAATCCTGTTAAGGTCGATCGCAAGCTAGAAAACCTATTTCTAAAAGGGTTAGATGCCCTGCGCGACTTGATGGAGCGCTTGCAAAGTCCCGACGGCTTGCAACAAAAAGATGCCGATCGCGTCATGAAAGAGGTCGAACCTGTTTTTGGCGATCTCAAAGCTCATCTAGAAGCACTAGCCGGCGGTGGAGCATTGCCCGCCGATTTCACTGCCAAAGTTTTAGGCATCCTCAAAGAAATGCTTGACTTGTTCAAGGGCGAAGACAGCACGGCAAATCGCAAGCAGTTACAGCAAAAATGCCACGATTTAGCCGATTTAGCCAAAGAATTAGATACCTGGAAAAGCGTCCTTGCTGCCGCCAAAGGAACCATCGGCAATACCAACATTCCCTACCGCATTCTCGCTCCCGTTGTCATTAAAGAAATCAAGCAAGCCAGCGAAACTCTAGACAGCGATCCGGAAGCAAAAGTCGCTCCTAGCACGAGTTTACAACAACTCAAAAAACTCGATGCGGCCGCTTGGGCGCAAACGGTTCTCATCAGCGCAGAACCCAAATCCGCCGCTCAGACGATCGCCAAAGCCTTTAACAAAAAGCAGATCGCCCAGTTGGTTCAATTGTTGCAAAAAGCGGTGTGAGGTACGAGGTACGAGGGGTGAGGTGTGAGGTACGAGCGATTGATGTGCGGTCGTTGGGGTACGTGCTCGCAGTCAAAATTCTGAACTCTGAATTCTGAACTCTGAATTGGAGCGAAGCGACTGACCTCGACACATTCCCCAAATGCTGCTATACTTAAATGTCAATCTGAAAATCGATCGCCGGAGGACGTTACCATTCCCGAGCCACTAAACTTGACAGTTAGCCTTCGAGGCACGCGAGAAGTCAAGAAAAACTACCAACTATTTCGTCTGACGGGTTTGCTGGACGCATTTTCCGAGCCGAACTTCCAAAAAGTTCTCGGCCAGTGCGTCAACGACGGCCCTAAAAATCTCATATTGGATCTGTCTAAAATTGATTTTGTAGACAGTTCCGGGTTGGGCGCACTCGTCCAACTGGTTAAAAAGACTCAAGAAGCCAACGGTTCGCTGCAAATCGTGTCTAACCCCAGAGTGACGCAAACTGTCAAGCTGGTACGCTTAGAGAAGTTCTTATCGTTACAGCCCTCTGTGGATGCAGCGATCGAACATCTCTCTAATAAAAAAGACTAAACCGGACGCGATCGCCCCAGCTATTCCCTAGCGCGGAATAGCTTTTTTTATGTTTGAATTTGACTCTCTCTCCGACGCGCAACTGCGGCAATTGTCCCCCGTCGCCCTCGCTTTTTTAGGCGATGCGGTGTACGAACTTTACGTGCGCCACGCTTATCTCTACCCACCCAAACGCATTCGAGAATACCACGATCGCACCATCGATCGCGTCCGCGCCGAAAGCCAAGCCGAATTTCTCAGCACCATCGAACCCGAACTGACAGACGCAGAATTAGAGATCGTGCGTCGAGGGCGAAACGGTGCGGGTCGCGCCCCCAAACGCCTCAACCCGCAAGTGTACAAGCAAGCAACGGGACTCGAAACCTTAGTCGGATATTTGTATTTGCGCGATCGCCATCGGCTGCAACAATTACTCGCAAAAATGGCGATCGCCACCGACTAAGAGCGATTTTTCTCGCGCACTTTCGGTGCCGCCGCCCCGTAGTTGACCCGACAACCGATATTAAACAAACTCGATCCGCACTCGAGGGGAACCACTTCGCCATCGAGCAACGCCGTACAACTGACATAGCTATCGTCGTTGGTATCTTGAATCATACACTCGATCGGATTGGCATTGGCACGAGACGACCAAGCCTTCAAACCAAAACCCGCGATGATATGCGCCCAGAAAAAGAGGATGGAACCAACAGCGACGATCGCCACTGCGATCGCAGCCACCTTAACTTTCCAACTTCCGAGAACGCCACCAATTTTAGAGGTTAAAGTAGCGTTGTTTTCTTCAGACATGACTCGCTCCTTCGGTCGGTGAATGCCAACAGTTGGCGGTCAAGGGATGGCCCTCCCCGCTTATTGTCTAATTTAACATTTTCGCCAGCCGTCCTACTCCTTCTCGAAGAAATAGGTGGCACTGTAGCTATCGCGATCGTCCCCACTGGCATACAGCGTGGCATTGGTGGCCGCCAACTGTCCGTCTTCAGTGATGCGAATGCTGAGGATTTTTTCAGCAAACCCCGGATCGAACACCGCCGTCAAGTGCGCCGTACTGTCGCGATAGTCCGCTTCTGTCGCCCCCCACTCGCAGTCAGTGGGACTGCACGCCCCCCAGGCCCGCACCACGTAACCGGCCCCCACTTGCGAGCATTCGCCCCCTTCAGGACACAGGCGCACGTCGTCGCAAACGTAGTCGATTTCCAGTTGGGTAATGCCCCGCGTGTTGGCATTCACATTGCGCCACATCCCCAGAATGGCCTCGTTTTCGGGGGCCGCACAGAGGGCGCGGGCCGGTGCGGTAGGCGCGATCGCGGCCGCGGCGACTAGGATGCTTCCGGCCAGGACGGTTTTGTTTAACATAACTTAAAAATTTGAGTTGCGATCCTCCATCTCTTTATTAAAAGAGCGATCGCGCGGCTAGTGCCTCTACCCAAACGCCGATTTTCGGGACAAACGCCGCCCCCCGAGATGTAAAGATTTGCAACGCAAACAACTTGTCAAACAAGGCTTCAGTCGCGGGCATACTAGGCTTAAAATACTCTTAGCGAGCCGCGACAGCCGACGCGATTCTCCCACGGAGACGCTACGCGAACGCGCTTTGGCTGCGATTGTCCAAGAGAACGCGAGAACAGAATGCAGGGAAATCTT
>CAKZKB010000463.1 GCA_937121005.1 uncultured cyanobacterium
ATATGCTGTTAAGCACAAAAAAATAATATCAACCAGTCAACCTCTTTTTTGAGATTAATGGCATATAATGCTTGTTGAACGATGTCGCCTCACTAGAGGTTCTTCCCGATAGGGTAGAGTATTCAGGTCTGTTGGAAACGGCTGTAAGCAACCCCCCTTCCGTTCTTACCAGAAATCGGGGAGTATGAGGGGAGAACTGAAAGCCCCTGGGCTTTTAGACATGGGGATGAAAGTTTTCCCCTCATATTGACAACCTCTTCGATATTTGTGCTAAAATTAGCAGCATGGCTAAGCGCTCTGTATGGGGTCGTTCAGCATAGATGGTTTGGCACTGGCTAAAGTGTCACTGAGAGCCAGAACAGCTTGTATTAGTAGTCCCGAACTCTGAACTGATGAACTCCTAAAGAGTCAAACCACCGAGGGAATCGATCGCTTAAAGACGGGCTTCCCTTCCGGCGATCGCACAATTTGTCCTTGTTTGTCCCGTTCCACTTCGCAGAAGAGATAGTTTCCAGAACTATCGACTTGCAGTTGTAGTTTGCCCTCTAGCATTGCATACAGTGGGGGACGAAACTGGGGAATGCCGTCGAACTCGAATAGGCTGCCATCGTCGTCGCGTAAAATGGGACAGGTGACGAGGTTGCCTTGGCGATCGAAGACAAATTCTTGGGTCTGCGGATCGCGAACGGGGGTCGAATAAACGGGTAAGTTGCTTGCAGTTTTCAGGAGTTCCCCGTTTTCATCTCGTAAGGGAAGTAGAAATACGGGTTCGCCTTGGGGGTTGGTAGCAAGTTCGTTAGTTTTTGGATCTCGCAGGGGAATTGCACTAGGTTCGGGAAGTCCAGGTACGTCGGTTTCTGGATGCGGTGGATGCAGGCTTGTCAGTTCGGTGTCGGTGGGAATATTGTAATGTTTGGTATATTGAACGGCGGACTGGGTAAACCCCAACCGTTGCAGTAGGGAGTGCATTCCGGTTTGGTCGGCTCCGACTAAAATATCGATGTCGGTGACTTTCAGTTCTTCAGCTTTTTGTACGCCTGCATTAGCCAGTAATTGAATGGCTTCGGGTTGGCGATGTTCGGGTCTCACGTACATTCCTAGCACGGAACCGACGCGACGCGACGCAAACGGGTTTTCGATGTCGTGTTCTGCTAGCAATTCTTCGGGAAGTTCTGGAGGTGGGGCTTCGTCGTAAAAGTAGACGAACAAACAACCGACGATCGCGCTAGGGTTGCCTTCTTCTGAATGTTCTAATACCCAACTGTAGCTTAAGGGTTTGGTGAGTTGGCGAGCGATATACCGATAGAAGTCGAAGTCAGTCCGAAGTGCCATTGAGGGATCGACAGTGGCGCGATCGCGGGCAAATTCAGCCCACAAGGGGGCGATCGCTTTGGCATCTTCAACAGTAGCAGGTCGCGAGGTGTAGCTCATGGTTTGAGTGGGTGAAGTTGGGGGACGATCGCGATCGAGGTTCGGGGAATGTAAGTTCGGTAAGTCGGTGTTGTCGGGAAGGTGGAAGCGTCGAGAATACTCAATTCCTACTTTAGCAAAGTGCGATCGCTCTAGCAAGGCTTGGATTCCGGTTTGGTCGCTGGCGATGAGTAAGTCAATATCGGTGACTTGGATTTGTTCGGCGTGGAAAATGCCTGTGTCGATGAGTTTTTTAATGGTTTTGTAACTTCGATGTTCGGGACGAACGTAGAGTCCTAAAGCAGCACAAATTCGGCGCGCTTCAAAAGGCGTATCGAATTCGTCGTCGGGCCAGATTTCGTCCGTATTGTCTGGGGGGGCTTCGTCGTAAAAGTAGATAAACAAGCAACCGACGATCGCCCTAGGGTTGTCGCTACGTTCTAATACCCAACAGTAGGATAGGGGTTGATTTAGATGATATCTCACGCAGGCTTCAAAGTCAAAGTTGGGCTTCAAAACCATTGACGGATCGATCGCAGATCGTTCTCTGGCAAAGTTGTCCCAAAGAGGTGCGATCGCTTTTATATCTTCAATCGTAGCTAGTCGATGGACGTACATTTTTAATCGTCTACAGTACAGCAGAGGAGCGATCGCCTAAATTTTAGCATCGAGCGGCTCGTTATGCTGTAATCTAAAGGAAGTCAGGAACTCGTGGTGCGTCGATGTACCAGATTGAATATACACTGGAAGCAGTCGCCGATCTAAAATCGCTTAAAAAATCGGAGCAAGGTGCAATTCTTGATGCGATTGACGTACAATTGCGTTACGAACCGACAGTGGAGACTCGTAATCGCAAGCAAATGAGACCTAACGCGATCGCCCAATGGGAACTCCGCATCGGTCAGTTTCGAGTCTTGTATAATGTAGAGACAGCCGTTCGGGTTGTAGATGTACGACGCATCGGCAAAAAACAAAGGAATCTCTATTTGTTTCGAGGTCAGCAGGAGGATTTACAATGATGCAGTGGGATTATCGCGTTTTTCTAGAACCGGATGGAGATTATACTATCCGGGAGGTTTTTTACGCTAAAGATGGCTCGATTTTAGGATGTACGGAAAATGAGGTCTCACCAACGGGGCGATCGCTTGCGGAACTGAGTGAGGATATGGAAGCATTTACGTCAGCATTGAGTAAACCTGTATTGACGGTGGCCGATATTCCCAAGATTGAGAAGGACTGGAAACGCGATCGCAATGGGGAAAATCATCTTTCTCACGAACAAGTTCTAGCCGAACTGGGTTTAGAGCGATCGGAGGTTTCATCAACTTAGACTGGAGGGCGATCGCTGTTATAATTGAGAAGGCCCAGAAAAGGAACGGGAATCGTGGCGAGAATTATAGTGTCTCTGGCAAAACTTCAAAACTATGGCGATCGTCGATTCGGTAGAAGAGAAAGTCAGAATCTAGGGTAAGAATTTGGCGATACCCAGTTTGTTCTGCTAAAAGAACGAGGCTGGCATCTGCAAAGTCCATTGGTCGATCGCGATACCGTTCCATCAATTCGAGGATTCTCGGGATTCGGTCGGGTTCAATTGTGTAGGTGGTCAGTAAGTCACTGAGTAGTAAGCGACCCAGGCTTTTCTGCATCGTCCAACCACCACGATGCAAAGCCAGGTACATGGCTTCCGTTAAACAAGGCCAGGTTGTAATCAAAGGTTGTCTATAACGTGGAAGCGATCGTTTGTAGGTGTTGTGTTTGGGTTGTGCGGGATCGACAAGGCAAAGTAGTACGCTTGTATCGCAGAGAATCATAGCTCTAAGCCTTGTTTTCGATATTTCTCCACAAGTATCGTTTCAATTTCTGATTTGCTTGATTTGACGGTGGTGCGATCGATGTCTGGTTCTGTGGTTTCTAGTTTTTGGAACCATTCTTCCCAGGCCAATCCATAGTCGCGATCGGGGAGTTGTTGTCGTTGTGCGATCGCCTTTTCTCCATCAATTCCTTCGCCACAATCGAGCTCTTCTATGGCAACATCAACTTTTTGGCGAGTGGCTTTTATCCCTTCGCGATCGTTGATATCTTCTTGCTCATCGAGGAGCAACAGGGCAACACGAATGACATCGCTAGGCGATCGATAGCGTCCGCCTTCTATTTTCTGTTGAATGAGTTGTTCCAGTTCGGGGGTGAGGTCAACGTTCATGGTGTTGAGGGTCGATTCTCCTGTCGGAGACACTGCGCGATCGCTGGGATAATTACAGTATAGCAGAAGAGCGATCGCTTCGGAGGAAATCTATACCAAAACCAATGTAGGGGCGTTTGGCGTAGCCTGCGCGTAGCGCTTACGGCGTTCGCCCGATCTTAAGTGTAACGCCTTTTCTGAAAAATGGTCTCAAACATCGTCTTCAGTAAATACAGGCGGCCACAATTCGCTAATGGGTACTTCCCAACCGGGAAACAGTTCGGGAATTGTTAAAATATCTTCATTTTCTAGCACAACAGGGTCGCTTGTGGGACGATAAATGGTAACAGTTAACTCGTCAGGATCGATGAGAATGCCCACTTGGGCTCCCAATTCTAACATTTTTTCGATCTTGCGTTTTAGGGGGGAAATGCGGTCGCTTTGAGATTTAATCTCTACCACTAAATCTGGCACTAATTCCCCAAAGTAGCGGACGCTTTGTTTGAGGCGGGAGGCGCGAACAAAAGAAACATCGGGGGCTTTGACGTTGCGATCGCTGAGGATGAAACCGCCAGCAGAGTCAAATACTCGTCCGAGTCGGCGAGGTTTAACCCAGTTTCCGAGAATGCGAACGAACTCAGCAGTAACTTCGCTGGAGATGATATCTGAAGGCCCCATAATCTGAATTTTGCCGCCATCGAGTTCCAGTTGGTAATCTAAACCCGCTTCACAGAGGGTACTTTGGACTTGTTCTAAGTCTTTTACGGTCATTAGAGACATATTCACTTCCTTCTGATATGGGGACAGTTATAGTATAGCAGAGGGGCGATCGCTTCGGAGAAAATTTATTCAAAACCGATGTAGGGTCGATTCGCGAATCGACCCTACAAGGATCCTATGGAAAACTGAAAATAAGTGGTTCGAGGGTTTTGAGTAACTCTTTGAAAGTTGCCCAAATTCCAGAATTGGTCGTGCGACTCAAGAACTTATCGAATCCATCTTTGGCTCGTTTGTAAGCCTCATGGATGTCGAGATCGAGGAGTTCTTCACCCGCTTCTCCAAAAATATCCCCAATGGTTTTGAGGTGTTTTAGGAGTTGGGAGTAAGCACTGTTTTTATCCTCCTTCATGGCTTTCAAGTCGTCACCCCATCCCTTTTTGAGATAGCTACCAACATCATTGAGGCTGTTGATAAACTCTTTAAATCCTTTAGTTGCCCCTTCAACCGCCTTGGCAAAAGCCAAACCTGTATAGGTGACATTTTCAACAGCATTAGAAAATGCACCGACTTTTTCTGCCAACGACTGAAGTTTGGCTGCATCTACGATACGGCCGAGAAAATCCCCCAGCAGCGTCGGCTCAGTTTCGCAGTTACAATCTTGAGCCGCCTTAAGATCTTTTGTTGCTGCTTCGATCGCTTTAGGAATATCTTTCCAGATTGTAGAAATCTGACCGATACCTTCAAGCCAACCCCAGACACCACCTTCGCGAACAAACTTGTTGACAATCACACCAGCAGTGTCGTTCGCCATGTCCAGAACGCTAAAAGCCGAGTTCAAAACCCCACTGGTCACTTTACCGCCAATTTGGAAAACTTGACCGAGAATTTGATTGATGCCATCGAAGGTTTGACCTTTTTCAAGGGCGCGAATCGCATTCAGAATCGCAACGGGAGCGGTTTGCAGTGCATCCAAAATACCCCAGATTTGCTGGCCGCCGGGAAGTGCTAAGAGGTCAGTTTTGAACTGAGTATCAGCAATATTAAAGTCTTCGTTACCCGAAAGACCCGTAACGACAGCACTGGCAACACTCTGAACGAACTGCAAGATACCTTTAACGTCATCGCCGCTTTGAATGGACTTAATGCCTTTATAAACTCCTTTACCGAGTTTTTGGAAAGCATCGAGCGATCGCTTCAGCGCTTCGACTGTCGAGCGAGCAACTTGCTTTCCGAGGAGGGTAATGCAGGTACAACCCGCTTTCAGCAGTTTGCCGAGATATTGGCTGAAACTTTTGGCGGCTGCCATGACAACACTAAAAATTGCCCCGAGCCAATCGCC
>CAKZKB010000464.1 GCA_937121005.1 uncultured cyanobacterium
CGTCCGCGACCGACTGAAGGTTCCAGGTGGGGGACTGCTCGATGTCGATCGCGCGGTTATCTACCATTTAGAGGGCAATTGTGGGGAAGTGGTAGCCGAAACCGCCCGCGACGATTTACCCTCCTTGCTGGGGCAAAAAGAACCCTGTCAGTGCGAGGAAGGGGACTTATCCCATCCCTACCGCCAAGGGCGCATCGTCGCCATCGAAAATACCGATATGCTGTCGGAATGCTATCGGGAATTTTACGCCCAATCGGGTATAAAAGCCTCTTTAGTGGTTCCCATTCGCCAAGAGGGTCAGTTGTGGGGACTCCTAGAAGTCCATCAGTGCGACGGCCCCCGGATGTGGAAAAAAGCGGAAAAAACCTGGTTGGCGCAACTGGCCGATCGGGCCGCGATCGCGATTGCCCACGCCCAACTCTACGAACGCTCCCAGGCCCAGTCCCGCGAGCTCGAAGCCGCCTTCGATCGCCTCAAACACACCCAAACCCAACTGATCCAAAACGAAAAAATGTCCTCGTTGGGGCAGTTGGTCGCTGGAGTCGCCCACGAAATTAACAACCCCGTCAACTTCATCTACGGTAACTTGGTGCACGCCAGCGAGTACGCCCGCGATCTGATGGGATTGGTCAGTCTCTATCAAGAATGCCATCCCCAAACCGATCCCGAAATTGAGGAACGAGCCGAGGAGATCGACCTAGAATTTTTAATGGAAGATCTGCCCAAACTCCTGGGATCGATGCAAGTGGGAGCCGATCGCATTCGGGCCATTGTCTCCAGCTTGCGTAATTTCTCGCGGGGCGATCGCTCCGGGCCGATCGCCATCGATCTGCGTCAAGGGATTGAAGACACCTTGATGATTTTGCACCATCGCCTGAAAGCGAAAACCGATCGCCCGGCCATTAAAGTGGTGAAAAACTACGGCACTATCCCGCCTGTCGAGTGCTACGCTGGGGAACTCAACCAAGTGTTTACCAACATTATCGGTAACGCCATCGATGCCCTCGAGTCCGACGAGCGCTTCTGGCGCGATCCCCAACGGCGCATGACCCTAGAGATTAGCACCACTGCCATCGAAGGCGATCGCGTCCGCATTGTTATCTCCGACAACGGCCCCGGCATCCCCGAACGGCTGATCTCGCAGATTTTCGATCCGTTTTTCACCACCAAACCCGTTGGCGTGGGTACTGGCTTGGGCCTGTCCATCGGCTACCAAATTATCGTCGAGAAGCATAGGGGATCCCTCAATTGCACCTCGAATCCCGGTGAAGGCACGACTTTTACCATCGAAATCCCCACTCGTCAAGTTGCGTCGCTCAATGTTCGCGCCCAGGCCATGGGTGCGGCGAAACGGTAGGATGGCAAATCGACAATCTCGCCCGATAGTGCCATCGTAGAAAGTACGGAGATCGATGGCGCGATCGCGGTTAGAGATAGAGGCGCGCGTCAGGAACTCCACCGACACCCGCTAGACACCTGACAGCCTAAAATTTTATGAACGTTAAGGAACTAACCAGCCGCTATGCTGAGGGACAACGAGATTTTCGCGAAGCCAATCTTGCTGGAGCCGACTTGTCCGGTGTCGATCTCTCAGATGCCAACATTCGTCAGGCTAACCTACAAGGGGCAAATCTGCAAGGGGCGAATTTAAAAGAGGTCAACCTGCGCGAAGCCATTTTGCAAGGGGCAAATTTACGCAATGCCAACTTGCGATCGGCCAATTTAATTGGCAGCAATTTGATGGCGGCCGATTTGAGTGCTGCCGATCTCAGCGAGGCAAATTTGCGGGCCGCTTCTTTGCAGCGAGCCAAGTTCGATGGGGCAATTCTCACCGAAGCCTTGCTCAATGAAGCCGATCTCAGCAGTGCCAGTTTCATCGAAGCCATGCTCGACGATGCGAATTTCGCCCGTGCCAACATGAGCCGCGCCTGTTTGAAAAAAGCCAATTTAGAAGGGGCAAACTTGACGATCGCTGTTCTCAACGATGCGATTTTAGAAGGAGCGATCGCCAGCAAAGCCATGTTTAACGGGGCGCATTTAGAGCGAGCCAATTTTCGCGGTGCGGACTTAGCGTCTGCTAAAATGACCGGTGTGGATTTGCGCGATGCCGATCTCAGTGGCGCTCAGTTACGAGGGGCAAATTTAAGTTGGTCTACCCTGCGGGGCATCAATTTAACTGAAGCCAAACTCTACCGCACGAATTTAAGTTGGTCGAACCTCACCGACGCGACGTTAAGCGGAGCAATTTTGATGAGCGCCAATTTAAATAAAACCAATTTCCGTAACGCTCGTCTCGATGGGGCTATGCTTCCCGATGGAAATACCTATTGATAAAGAAAGCCGCCGCTTGTAAACTTTTGTGACCCGATCGAATGAACAGCCGCGACCTCATTGAAACCGCCACGACTCGAGTGCAACCCACCTTCGCCACCATTGACGCGGGGGTGAAACAACGGTTGCGAAAAGTGTTAGACGCATTTCGTCACCACCGAGTTGGCGTGCGCCATTTTGCAGGGGTTTCCGGTTACGGACACGACGACTTGGGACGCAATACTCTCGATCGCGTTTTTGCGGAAATAATGGGAGCCGAAGCCGCGATCGTCCGGTTACAATTTGTGTCTGGAACCCACGCGATCGCCTGTGCGTTGTATGGCGTATTGCGTCCGGGAGACGAACTGCTATCGGTAGCGGGTGCGCCTTACGATACTTTAGAAGAAGTCATTGGAACCCGAGGAAACGGACAAGGATCGTTAAAAGAATTTGGGATCGCCTACTGTCAAGTGGATTTGACACCCATGGGTGTCATTGACTGGGACGCATTAGCGACGGCGGTGAAACCGACAACTCGCGTGGCACTCATTCAGCGATCGTGCGGGTATTCTTGGCGATCGAGTCTGACAATTGCCGATATCGATCGCATTGTCAAAACAGTTAAGAAACAGAACCCCGATACCATCTGTTTTGTGGATAATTGCTATGGCGAATTCGTTGAAGAAATGGAACCCACACAAGTAGGAGCCGATTTACTTGCGGGGTCGCTGATTAAAAATCCGGGAGGGACAATTTCCCCGGCGGGGGGTTACGTTGCCGGACGCAAAGACTTGGTAGAAATGGCGGCTTGTCGCCTCACTGCTCCCGGAATTGGTAGCGAGGGGGGGGCAACTTTTGACTGTAACCGCTTGCTCTTTCAAGGATTATTTCTCGCTCCGCAAATGGTCGGGGAAACGCTCAAAGGAAGCGCTCTAGTTGCCGATGTTTTCCACCATCTCGGCTATCGCGTCAGTCCTCTTCCCAATGCTACGCCACGAGATGTTATTCAAGCGATCGAACTCGGGTCTCCAGACAAACTGATTGCCTTTTGTCGCGCCATTCAGCAGCACTCTCCCATCGATTCTTATCTCGATCCCGTTCCCGCACAAATGCCGGGATACGAGAGCGAATTGGTGATGGCTGGCGGTACGTTTATTGATGGCAGTACCTCTGAATTTTCCGCCGACGGGCCGTTAAGAGAACCCTATATTGTGTTTTGTCAAGGAGGAACGCATTGGACTCACGTGGCGATCGCCTTAGAAGCGGCGGTGGAAGCAGTGGAAAACTGTTAGGCGTGCGAGTTCGATCGTGCAGTTTCTCGATCGATAAAATTTGACAAACTTGATTAGGGGAAAGGAAAACTTCATAGCAGTTGCGCGATCGACGTGCTGGGAGAGCTAAAATACTGATATACCCCACATCCAGAAGCAGGAGAATCCGAGACGAGTTGCCCGCCGCTACCAAAAGTGTTGCACGCGACAACACCCCTACCGAAAGATAGCAAGAACTAGACAGACCCCACGACTTGGGGCGATCGCTCTGCCACTAACCAATAGGATACCATTTTTCCCTTGCCTTTCACCGCAACAGAGCCACGTTCCTCAAGCAAAAAGCGATCGCGCAAGCGCTGGTAAACCGCAGCCGTGACTTGGATCTTGCCGGGTTCTCCTGACGATTCCATCCTGGAAGCAACGTTTACCGCATCTCCCCACAGATCGTAAATAAATTTCTTGCGGCCGATCACGCCTGCGACAACCACTCCCGTATTGATGCCGATACGAATTTCTAAATCACCGTGACCTTGCGATCGAATTTCCTCGACCGATCGCTGCATTTCTAAGGCCATTTTGGCGATCGCCTCTACATGATCTGCCCGAGGAACGGGTAAACCACCGACCACCATATAGGCATCGCCAATGGTTTTAATTTTCTCTAAATCGAACTGTTCGGCAAGGTCGTCAAACCTGGAAAAAATGCGATCGAGTAACGTCACTAACTCTACTGGATTGAGGCGCGACGATAGAGGCGTAAACCCGACAATATCGGCAAACAAAATCGTTGCTTCCTCAAAATGTTCGGCAATGGCAGAGGGATCTTGTTTGAGGCGATGGGCAATGGGTTCGGGAAGGATATTAAGGAGTAGGTTTTCGGACTTTTCTTTTTCGTATTTTAACTGTGCCGTGCGCTGTTCGACGCGCTCTTCTAACTCCGCAAACGACTGTCGTAATTGCGCCGCCATGCGGTTAAAAGAAGTGGCGAGAATGTTGAGCTCGTAAATGGGACTCGATGGCAC
>CAKZKB010000465.1 GCA_937121005.1 uncultured cyanobacterium
GATCGCAGCCAGTTCTTTCCCGATCTAGATTGGCAGTTGTTGGCAGAGTACATTCGTCCGCAAGAACAACCGCAAGCGGTGAAAGCATTTTTGCAAGCGGTGCGATCGTCAACAACTGATTTGGGGTAAAACCAAACTTTTCCCATTTTTGTGCTACGATAGAAGACTAGAAGTTCGGTTAGCCGCGATCGCCACGATCGCTGCTTTATAACTTTCCATTCATGGCTAGAGATCTACGCGGATTTTTACAACAACTCGAAGAACGAGGGCAACTGCGACGCATTCGCGCCCTCGTCGATGGAGATTTAGAAATTGCTGAAATCGCCAACCGCTTGCTGCAAAGTGGCGGCCCGGCGTTATTATTTGAAAATGTAAAAGGGTCGGAGTTTCCCGTCGCCATTAACCTCTTGGGCACCGAACAGCGTGTCTGTTGGGCGATGAACATGGAACGCCCGCAAGAGTTAGAAGAATTGGGAAAAAAATTGGGAACGCTGCAACAACCCAAACCCCCGAAAAAACTCTCGCAAGCCATCGAGTTTGGTAAGTTACTGTTTGATGTTGTCAAAGCCAAACCGGGACGCAATTTCTTCCCACCTTGCCAGCAAGTTGTCGTCGAAGGGGACAATTTAGACTTAAATCGCTTACCCCTAATTCGTCCCTATCCCGGCGATGCGGGTAAAATCATCACCCTGGGGTTAGTCATTACTAAAGACTGCGAAACCGGAACCCCAAACGTAGGCGTGTACCGCTTGCAATTGCAGTCTAAAAATACCATGACCGTGCATTGGCTGTCGGTGCGCGGTGGGGCGCGTCACTTGCGAAAAGCAGCCGAACGGGGGCAAAAATTAGAGATCGCGATCGCCCTTGGAGTCGATCCGTTAATTATTATGGCGGCGGCGACTCCCATCCCCGTAGACCTATCCGAATGGCTGTTTGCAGGGCTTTACGGGGGGTCTGGCGTTGCCCTCGCTAAATGCAAAACTGTCGATTTGGAGGTTCCGGCGGACTCGGAATTTGTATTAGAAGGAACCATTACCCCCGGCGAATTGTTGCCCGACGGCCCCTTCGGCGACCACATGGGATATTATGGTGGCGTGGAAGATTCGCCGTTGATTCGCTTTCACTGTTTGACCCATCGCCAAGACCCTATCTATTTAACCACATTTAGCGGTCGTCCTCCCAAAGAAGAGGCGATGATGGCGATCGCCCTCAATCGCATCTACACCCCCATTTTACGCCAGCAAGTCAGCGAAATCGTTGATTTTTTCCTACCCATGGAAGCGCTGAGTTACAAAATGGCAATTATTTCCATCGACAAGGCCTATCCGGGGCAGGCGCGACGGGCGGCGCTGGCGTTTTGGAGTGCATTGCCTCAGTTTACTTATACCAAATTTGTGGTAGTGGTGGACAAAGATATTAACATTCGCGATCCGCGCCAGGTGGTGTGGGCAATTTCCTCTAAAGTCGATCCCAGTCGCGATGTTTTTATTCTACCCCATACACCGTTCGATAGTCTCGATTTTGCTAGCCAAAAAATTGGCTTGGGAGGACGCATGGGAATCGACGCGACGACTAAAATTCCGCCAGAAACGGAACACGAATGGGGGGAAGTGTTAGAAAGTGATGGCGATGTTGCTGCCATGGTCGATCGTCGCTGGGTGGAGTATGGTTTGGACGATTTGGAGTTAGGTGAGGTCGATCCGAATTTGTTCGGGTACGACGTGCGATCGTAACCCCCTTCGGGAATTCAAAATTCAAAATTCAAAATTCAAAATGAATACAGAGGAAACTAATCGATCGGCGAAATCATATCAAATCCTCATCTCAAAAGCAGGTTATCCGCACAGCGCAAACGCAGTTGGTGACAGCAGTTCGCGGTTTCGGTTTTCTTGCTTACGAACCCAGGATTTGATATCACTCGTTAACTTGTGCGAATGCCTGTATTTCATATTTTACTACACAAAATTTGTCGGTGGGCGAGGCATTCGCCAACCGATTTATCTGCGAAAACTCCATATTCTTGTGCGAATGCCTCGCCCCTACAGGATCAATAATATCAAATTTACGTTTACGGGGCAACCAACATCCAGGCTTCCACTTCGGGCGATCGATCGCCAGGGGCGTATTTGAGAAATTGTTCCCAAATGATTCGCGCTTCTTCTTTCTCTCCTCGTAATTCTAACACTTGAGCGAGCAATCCGTAGGCGGGGGCGCGGGCGTTCATTAACGCGATCGCCTCTCGGAGATAGGTTTCTGCTTCGCGATCGCGTCCTTGTTTGAGTAGCGCCCAACCGAGATTTTTTAGGAGAGTATAGCGTAAAATGGGATCGGTTTGGCTTTTGTGTTTGTGCAACCCTTCTACCAGGAGATCGATCGCTTCTGAATAGCACTTTTCTAAAATTAGCAATCGTGCTAAGTTGTTGTAGGCTTCCGGGACTTGTCCTTGAATGGCAATTTGGTATTCGGTGCGGGCTTTTTGGGGTTGTTGTTTTTTTTCGTAGAGCGCTCCTAAATTATAGCGCACTTTTTTGTATTTGGGGTTTAAAAATAAAGCGGCTTGGTAGTACCAGAAGGCAGAACGAAACTGTCCGGAGAGATAGCTTTGGACACCGCGATCGTTTAAGGTAACGTATAGGTTGGGAAAGAAGCGACGAAAACCAATAGCGGACAGCATAAATAAGGCGATCCAACGCCAGCGATCGAGGGTTGTTTCGGGAGAGAGTTTGTCCGAAACTGTTTTTATCCAGTTGCGATCGAAGACTTCCGTATAAATGCGGTTGTAAACCGTTAAAATATCGCCTTGTCTGGCCACTAATCCCGATAGCTGTAACTCCATTTGTTGCGGGCTGCGATCGGCAGCAACATTGCCCTTTTGTTGGATTTTGCGATAGAGTTTTAGGAGTTGTATCGTCGGTTGGCGGCTGTTTAGCAAGCGATCGCGGATCGTTCGTAAATGTTGCGGATCGTCAGCAGACTCCCAATGTTTAATGATGCGATCGCGGACGAGACGATCGATAACTTGTCTTTCCCTATTCCTGGAAATGCGATCGTCAAGTTCGAGAACTAACTGACACAGTTTCTGCGTTAAAAATGGCTGTCCTCCCGTCCAATTCAAGATTTCGGCGAGGACGTTTTCGGGATTTTCTGCTTTTAAGGAGAGTCCTTTTGCTAACGGTAACGCCTCTTGGAATTGAAACCCAGTTAAGGCGATCGCGCGACCAATGTTAAAGGGTGTGGCATTTTTATCGCGAATTAAATCGGATGGCGTTGCAACTCCCATTAAAACAAATGTAAGACGTTGATATTTCGGATCTTCACTGCGTTTGTTGTAGCAGAAGCGAATAGAGGCAAAAAATTCGCTCGCAGGAAAGTCAAGGCTGAGAAAGCAATCGATCTCGTCAATAAAAATAACAATACCGTCAGTAATTGTTTCTAGTAGAACTTTGTCGATAAATTCGTTAAAGCGCTGAATGGGAGCTAATTCGCGGCGATCGCGCCACCAATTCAAGCAGTCTACAGGCAAGCTAAAACTGTTTACCAACTCTTGAATAATACCGATATATAGTTGTGCGGGAGTGGTTTGGTTGCTGACAACTCCGGTCATATCCACTTCGCCGCAAGCAATTCCTTCAGCTTGCAACTTCGCTTTTGTTTGGACGCGCAAGCTCGATTTTCCCGTTTGGCGAGCGTTCAAAACGTAACAGTATTCTCTTGCTTTTAGCGATTGGTAAATTTCGCGATCGGCTTGGCGATAAATGTAAGTGGGATGGTTGTCATAAAGACTTCCCCCAACCTTATAAATGCTTGTCGAAACATCGAGTATAGCCATCTTAAAGTTCTCCCAAACGAGATTGAAAATACAGGCGATACAGATCGCAACTGACGATCGCTTCGCCGCGAACGCGCTTCACTAACCCCAAACTTTCTAATTTGTACAGCGTCAGCGTATCGAGTTTTACGGGGGTTTGTGCGAGAAGAATTTGTTTGAATGCCTCTGACAAGATAGGATTTTGTTGTAAAATATACAACTGTTCTCGTAAATGAGTGCTATAAATTCCAACATCGGTCGGTGCGCTGTCAATAAACTCATTGAGGGTGAGATCGGTACGACTTTTGAGTTCGGAAATGGCTTGTCGCCAGCGATCGGGATGTCCTCCTAAGAGTTGCATTAGTTGGGAAATGCGATCGTCTTCTAGATCGAAATCGTGTAATGTTGCCAGTTGTTTTATCTCTGGGAGTGTCAGTTCGGGCAACTCGATGAGTTTGCCAATATTGAATGGCGATCGATCGATGTCGAGTTCGATATAAATTTGCGTCGAATAGACGATCGCCAATCTCAGTTTGTGCCAAGGTGGGTTTCGTTTTTCGTTCCAAAACCGCAGCAAAGGAAAAAAGTCCGCACAAATATTGGGATAAGCAAACAGCAAATCGACATCATCCAAGCATAACGCTAAAGGTGCGTCGATTTCGGTCAGTAAATATCTCTCAAAGTAGTTGGTACAGTTCATTTTGCTATTGAGAACATCTTCATCCCAATAGCGATCGAATTGTGGTGGAAGTTCCAGCTGTTCGCCAACCTCAACGCAGATCCACTCGAGTAAATCGTCAATATTGGCTAAGTCTCTCCGTTCTGCTAACTTAAAACTAACGCGCACGGTTTTATATCGATCTTCGATCGCGACTCGATTTAAAACGCGATCGACTAGAGATGTTTTTCCCATGCGCTGAGATGCTTTAATCCGCAGCATACAATCGGGTTGTAGCAACATTTTATAGCATTGTGCTTCGATGGCATTGCGGCTGACATAAAAATCTTGGATGCGTGCATCTGGAGTTGGAGAAACAACGCGATCGAAATCGAGTTCGAGAAGCTGACAAAAGGCGCGAAATGTGGCTTCTTTGATGGGAGTTCCGCGCAAAAAACGCTTCCAAGTCCCTACAGAAGTGGTTCCCGGAACGAGTTTTCCCCCAAATGAAACCGGAGGAAGAAATTTGCTAGCGGCTTCTAACCAGCGAGGATCGTCGATCGCCCATCCTGTTTCCCCCGTAATTCGTTCTCGAGCCGCTTTAATCAGTTTTAATCCTTCAGTAGATGCCTTGATGGAAGCCATACACGCCCGATGGTGGATTTGTCAAGAACATTTTCCGATCGTACCACGTCCATCGACATTGGGATCGAAGCGATCGACATTTGGGCCAACAGACGACTTCCCCAGTGGTTAATATGGAAAGCGATGGTTCGATGTCTCGATTGGGATGTAAATAAAGATGGATCTTTTCGGTTTCGATCGCGGTTTAGAAGCGTTTGTTGAGTTCGATATCGACTTAAATAGCAGCGCGATCGCAACCGATCCGTTCTTGGCGATCGTCTCATCTCCTAATTTCGCCAGCGTGGGAGACGATCGCATTTTCTCCAATGAAATTTCAGAAGCGAACTCGATCGCTTTCGGCGAAACAGAGATAACATCAGATAATCTGCATATCGATGTCGTGACAGGACTTCCCGTTACTGCAAAGCTAGGCCCCGAACCGCAAGATGTGGATTTGCATCGAGATGAGTTGACGAATATAAATAATGCGATGGCTAGCAACATTGATATTGAGGAAACAACTGTTAGCAATCGTCCCTACTTTGTCGAAAATCTTCAACGCGATCGCGCCGAATTTAACGATTCCATCTCGCGATCGCTATCTCCTCACTTTTCCAACCCACCCAACGACCCTTCATTTGACGACGGAAGTCAGTTTTATCTAGAAGCAGCAAACGTCCCCCCCGCTTGGAATCTAGCCACAGGAAACGGCATCACCGTTGCGGTTGTTGATGGCAGCATCGAACATCGTACCTTTTTTGATGAAGCCAACGATCTCACCGATCGCTTCCGTCTCGACATCAGTCGCAACTTCGATCGCGTTATTTTAGAGGGCGATCGGCTTGCACCATCTAGCCTGTTTGAAGATTCTACTTACGCTGCCGATCCACAACCCAACTTTCTCGAATTTCCTCAACTCGTGCACGGCACTGCGGTTGCCGGGATTATTGCTGCTGGCGGCGATAACAATACCGATATTACGGGTATTGCCCCCAATGCGTCTATCGCAGCTTTACCTATTTTAGACGGACAGCCGAACGATTTACGCATTGCTGATTCCCTGTCTTATCTCAATGACGATATCGACGTTTATAACAACAGTTGGGGGCCGCGAGGATTGCTAGAATTGTGGCCGCGAGCCACATTTGCCTTAGAAGCTGGAAGCGATCGCGGTCGAGATGGCTTGGGTAATGTCTATTTATTGGCCACTGGCAATCGCGGCGACTATGGGGATAATACTAACAATAATTCTTTGCTAAATTCTCGTCATACCATTGCTGTCGGTGCGGTTGACTCTAATGGAATTTATCCCGATCGCCCGGATGGTTTTTACAGTACGCCGGGGGCTTCTATTCTGGTTTCGGCCCCCTCTAGCGATGCGTCTCCAGACGAAAAACTTTATCCCTCAGATCCGGGTCGAAGCGTGACGACGTTGGATTTATCTGGGGAGTTTGGACGCAATCCCGGCAACGTTCTTAATGAGTTTGGAGGAACTTCGGCTTCGACGGCGATCGTCTCTGGTGTAGTCGCATTGATGTTAGAAACGAATCCATCTTTAAGCGATCGCGGTGTGCGTCATATTCTTGTTGAAACCTCCGACAAGTTCGACGAGGATGGCAACTTCTTACCCAATGGCGAATGGCAAGAAAATGGTGCGGGATATGGGTTCAGTCATCGCTACGGTTTTGGGGTGGTCAATGCGGAGAAAGCGGTACGCATGGCTACCTTGTGGGCAGAAGAAGGTATCGATATGGCGGCGAAAGTTACAGCTTCTGCGAGTGGAGAGTTAGAGGATTTAGAAATCTCTAATGATGGGATGTCGGTGATAGATACTGCGGTTGTGGCGGACAATTTTGTTGTGGAACAAGTGGAGGTGGTTTTCAGTTCCGATCGCGATCGACGAGGAGATTTGCAGATAGAATTGATTTCGCCATCGGGAACGGTGTCTCGTCTGGCGGTTCCTCACGATCCGGCTGAAATTACCGGAAGGGAGGATAACAAAACCTACGACAACTGGACGCTAACCTCTGTCGCCCACTGGGGGGAATTAGCGGCGGGAGAGTGGCAGTTGCGAGTGACGGATGCGTCTGGAAATGGCATCGCCTCGGAAGATTTAAAAGATTGGCAGTTGCAGGTTTACGGGGCGATCGCGCCTCCCGAACCGGGGGCAAAAATGGAAGAAGATGCGGCATTTTTAGGCAGTTCGCCACTACCGGAAATACGGGTTTTGGGAACGGCTGGCGTTGATGAAGCGATGGCAATTGCCCGCGATCGCGAGGGGAATACCTATATCGCCGGGCGAACCTCTGGGTCGTTTGCGAATAAAAATTTAAATGCCATTTACGATAGCTTTGTGGTAAAATTAGATGATGCTGGAAATGTTGTCTGGACGCAGCAGATCGGTAGCGTCGGGTATGACGAAGCCAACAGCATTGCTATCGATGAGACGGGCACTGTCTTCGTGTCGGGTTGGACGGATGGAAACGGACGCGATCGCGATTCCTGGGTCGCCGTTCTCGATAGTGGTTCGGGAACAGTTTTAGACCGCGAAAATATTGGCGACGATGGGTCTGGAAATGACATCGCCAATGGCATTGCAGTCACGAATGATGGTATTGTTTATGTTGTTGGCAGCAGCGATCGCGATCTCGATGGCGAGGGGCCGGGCACGTACCGAGGCGATGTGGATGCCTGGATTGCCCGCTACGTTTACGATGAAAACGCTAAAACCCTTTCCCAGACAGGGTTACAGCAGTTCGGAACGTCCGCTTGGGACGAAGCCAATGCGATCGCTGTGGACGCTGAAGGCAATATTTATATGGCTGGCGAAACCGATGGGGATCTGGACTTGCAGGGTACGGGAACCCACGCAGGGAATACGGATGCTTGGATCGTGCGTTTGGATGGGGCCACGGGGAGTTTATCCTGGTTGCAACAGTTGGGGACAATTGCGAACGATCGGGCGACAGCGATCGCGGTGAACGCGATCGGGGCGGTTTACGTGGCGGGTTCGACTTGGGGGGATCTGGCGGGAGAGAATGCGGGAAGTGGGGATGCGTGGATTGCCCGCTTGGATGGCCCCACTGGAGGCCGAGTCTGGCAGCGACAAACTGGATCCAAGTCGTTTGACAAGCTGACAGGGGTGGCGATCGCGGGTACTTCCGTCTATGCAACGGGGGTGACGTTCGGCGAAGATGCTTGGGCGATCGAATGGAACGATGCAGGTGAGGTGGTGGAGGGGCGATCGCTGGGCGTGGCGGGTAAAAATGGGGCCAATGCGATCGCGGCTGACAATTTTGGGGTGACGATCGCCGGGGGAAATGGTGCAGATATCGCGATCGTCCGCTTGTGAAATCCTTAAGATGGAGACACGACTTGTTCGGGATCGAACTCGATTTCAGCAGACGAAATTGCTTTCATGTATTGAGCCCGTTCGTAAGCCGATTTATCGGGACAATGCAACTGACTCATGCTACCTTGCATTTGTTGCACGGATTCGTATTCGTGTTCTTCCATCCAATGTTGGATTTCCTGTTCTAAGGTGCGAATGTGGCCGATTCCGTGACGCAACAACACCGAACAAATCTGAGTAATTTTCGCCCCCACCATGAGCATTTTAATCGCATCGGTTCCCCGTTGAATGCCACTGGTTGCCGCCAAATCAGCCTTAACTTGGCCGTATAATAAGGCAATCCAGCGCATAGGCAATCGCGCTTCGTGTGGCGAACTCAAGATGACGTGGGGATAGACTTCTAAATTGTCCAGATCGATATCGGGTTGATAGAAGCGGTTAAACAATACTAACCCCTTTGCCCCGGCATCGTCAAGGCGTTTAGCCATATTCGCAAAGTTGCTAAAAAACGGACTGAGTTTGATCGCCACCGGAATAGTCACTTCTGCTTCGACATCGCGAAGGATATCGATATAGTTGCGTTCCACCTGTTCTCCGGTCATGTTCGGATCGGTAGGAACGTAGTAAACATTCAGTTCGATCGCGTCTGCACCCGCCTCTTGCATCAGTTTAGCATATTCAACCCAACCCCCAGAAGAAAAGCCGTTCAAGCTGGCAAAAATAGGGATATCGACACTAGCTTTGGCTTGGCGAATATGTTCGAGATACAGTTCCGGCCCCACGTGATATTCATCGGGTTCGGGGAAGTAGGTTAAGGCTTCGGCGAAACTTTCGGTTCCGTATTCCAAATGATGGTGCAACTCGAATTTTTCTCGCAGTAATTGTTCCTCAAACAACGAGTGCAACACCACTGCTGCGGCCCCCGCATCTTCCATGCGCTTGATATTGTCAATATCTTCGGTTAGCGGTGCAGCCGCAGAGGGCACCAAGGGGGATTTCAAATTCAGTCCTAGATACGTTGTGGTTAAGTCCATTGTCGCTACACTCCAATTTAATTGTTACGGGGATTTGTTGTAGGGGCGAATGGCATTCGCCCTCATTTAACGTGGGGTTTTGGAGGCAAAAACACCGCTTCGTGAATGTAGGGAGGGCGAGGCATTCACCCTGTTTCTGTTGGCAACAATCTCCATTTTTCGGTGTGAATGCCTAGCCCCTACATGGGGTTACTGGGTATTGCCATTTTCCATGGGACGATTGGCGAGATACTGATACATTTGCCAGCGCGTATCTACATCCAATTGCGCTTCTTGCAGTAACCGTTTGGCATCCTCGGGTTTGGTTTTGGTCAGCATTTTGAAGCGGTTTTCGGCATACATGGAATCGCGGACTCCTTTTTTCGGCGATCGCGAATCGAGGTGTAAGGGATTTTTCCCTTCCGCTTTCCAGTCTGGATGGTAGCGATACAACAACCAACGTCCGCTTTCAACGAGGGCTTTTTGGTGACTCATTGCGGTCGTCATATTAATACCATGGGCGATGCAATGACTGTAAGCAATAATCAACGATGGCCCGTCGTAAGCCTCCGCTTCCAAGAAGGCTTTTAAGGTATGTTCGTCCCGCGCCCCCATTGCCACAGAAGCCACGTAAACGTTACCGTAAGTCATGGCAATCAGACCGAGATCTTTTTTCGGTGCGGGTTTACCTCCGGCGGCGAATTTAGCAACGGCACCACGCGGCGTGGCTTTAGAAGATTGCCCGCCAGTATTAGAGTAAACCTCCGTATCCATGACCAGAATATTGACATTGCGACCGCTAGCAATCACGTGGTCTAAACCGCCGAAGCCAATGTCGTAAGCCCAGCCGTCACCGCCAACAATCCAGACATCTTTTTTAACCAAATAGTCGGCGAGAGACCGCAGTTGTTTGGCATCGGGACTGTCGAGATTTTCGAGGGCCTGTTTTAGCTGGCCGACGGCTTCCCGTTGTTCCCAAATATCGGCTTCCGATTTTTGCGGGTTGTCTAAGATTTGTTGTGCCAGGTTGTCGCCAATTTGTCCTGCTAGTTTTTGCAACAATTCCGCAGCAAAAGCGGCGTGTTTGTCGATGGACAACCGGAAACCCAAACCGAATTCGGCGTTGTCTTCAAACAGGCTGTTCGACCAGGTGGGGCCGCGGCCTGCGTCGTTTTGCGCCCAAGGCGTGGTGGGCAAATTACCGCCGTAAATAGAAGAACATCCGGTAGCGTTAGCAACCACCATGCGATCGCCGAACAGTTGCGAAATCAGTTTCACGTAGGGCGTTTCTCCACAACCGGCGCAAGCCCCGGAAAACTCAAATAGGGGTTGCTGCCATTGTTGTTGGCGAATACGATCGAGGTTTAAATGACGGCGATCGGGGTTGGGTAAGTTTGTGAAGAACTCCCAGTTTTCCCGTTCCGGTTCGCGGAGGGGAATTTGCGACTCCATGTTAATCGCTTTTTTCGAGGGCATGGATTTGTTTTTCGCAGGGCAAACATCCACGCAAACGCCGCATCCGGTACAGTCTTCTGGGGCAACTTGGATGGTGAATTTCTGACCGGCAAAGTGGGGATCTTTATCTTTCAAATCGGTGGATTTGAAGGTTTCCGGCGCATTAGCCAGTTGACCCTCATCGTAGGCTTTGCCGCGAATCACCGCATGGGGACAAACCAAGATACATTTGCCGCATTGGACGCAAACATCGGGATCCCAAACAGGAATTTCTAGGGAGACGTTGCGTTTTTCCCACTTCGCTGTATCGGTGGGATAAGTGCCGTCACAAGGGAGGGCGCTGACGGGCAAATCGTCTCCTTCGCGGGCTAGAATTTTACCTTCAACTTGGCGGACAAATTCCGGGGCAGTATCGGGAATGGCAGGCAACAAACGCACGTCCGAATTAGCTTCGCCGACGTTCACTTCGTGAAGATTCCCCAACGTTGCATCGACGGCGTTGAGGTTCATTTGCACGATTTCGCGACCTTTTTTGCCGTAGGCTTTTTTGATCGCTTTTTTAACTAAATCCAGCGGCAGTTTATTTCCTCGCCGG
>CAKZKB010000466.1 GCA_937121005.1 uncultured cyanobacterium
GCTGCACTCAAGAGCGATCGCAACTGCAAAACAAAGAAAAAGCCCTGGCGTTGTTGAAAGCAAAATTGCTGGTAGTGGCGCAAGAACAGCGCGTCCGCGAAGTGGCTGAAATTCGCGGCGATATGGTAGAAGCGGCTTGGGGAAACCAAATTCGCAACTACGTTTTCCATCCCTATCAAATGGTTAAAGACGTGCGTACCAATGTCGAAACCGCCGCGATCGACGATGTGATGAATGGCGACATCGATTTGTTTGTCGAAACCTATTTACGGCACGGTACGACTCTGGCCGAAGCGATGAATTGATGCGCTTTAATACGTGCAGGCGATCGCGATCGTCTGCGCGAGATCGCTAATAAAAATGAAAGAATATGCAGTCATTTACGAACAAGGCGAAACAAACTGGGGGGCTATGGTTCCCGACTTACCCGGCTGTGTCAGCATTGGCGATACGTTTGAAGAGATTCAGGAAAACATTAAAGACGCGATCGAACTTTACCTTGAGGTTTTGCAAGAGCGAGAGGAAGCGATTCCAGAACCAACGACTAAAGTGGGTTCGATCCAAGTTGCTGCATAGCGATCGCTTTGGATTCTAGATTGACTTGTTTAACCTGACTCTATCTATTAAAATGAAAGAGTAGATTCGGAATTGACCGGAGTGTTATAGATGGTTTCACCAGATTTACTCTCAACATTGAAAGGATTGAGCCGTGCAGACAAACTTCATGTCATGCAAATTCTAATCTCGGAGTTAGCGCAACAAGAAACGGATCTCATTCAACCCGGCCAGTCTTATCCAGTGTGGTCGCCCTATGATGCAGTTGAGGCAGCAGATACCATGTTAAAAGTGCTAAATGATGCCCAGGGTGAAGATCGTGCGTAATCCCGAACGGTATCCGTTTTTCTCTAGCGATCGAGCATTGGGAGAAGCCAGCTTTCGCCCGTATTTGCCTCTTAACCTGTTTTACGAACAAAATTCTGTCCCAGTATCCGCTCTATTAGATACGGGAGCCAGTGTAAATGTACTACCCTATTTAACAGGAGCCGAGCTTGGATACGAATGGGAACGGCAGACAACAGCACTGAGTTTGACAGGGAATTTAGCTCGGTATGAAGCGCGTGTGGTGCTTGTTCGAGCCATTGTCGGTCAGTTTGAACCCGTACAACTGGTGTTTGCATGGACACGAGCGACAAATGTACCGCCGATCTTGGGACAAGTCAACTTCTTTATGGAATTTGATGTCTGTTTCTACCGCTCCCAACTCATGTTTGAGGTCTGCCCCAAATTAGGATAGAGTAAAGAGTAGACCCCCACTGCCAACACCATCTCGGCTATGCAAACCCTGTCCAAACCGCCTCAAACCACGCCCCCAAGCGATTTATTCGATACCACGATCCATCGCCGCCCCACGCGCCCCGTCCGAGTCGGCAATGTTACCATCGGTGGGGGGCATCCCGTCGTCGTTCAGTCGATGATCAACGAGGATACACTGGATATCGAAGGGTCGATCGCGGGCATTCGCCGCTTGCACGAAATTGGCTGCGAAATCGTGCGCGTCACCGTTCCCAGCATGGCCCACGCCAAAGCCTTAGCGACCATTAAACAACAGCTAATCGCCACCTATCAAGACGTGCCGCTAGTGGCAGACGTGCATCATAATGGTATGAAAATTGCCCTAGAAGTGGCCAAGCACGTGGATAAAGTGCGAATCAATCCGGGGCTGTACGTTTTTGAAAAACCAAAAAGCGATCGCGACGAATATACCCCCACAGAATTTGCCGAAATTGGCGACAAAATCCGCGAAACCCTCGAACCGTTAGTGATCTCCTTGCGCGACCAAAATAAAGCCATGCGGATCGGGGTCAATCACGGTTCTCTCTCCGAACGGATGCTGTTTACCTACGGTGATACCCCCGAAGGGATGGTAGAATCGGCCTTAGAATTTATTCGCATTTGCGAGTCCCTCGATTTTCGCAATTTGGTTATTTCTTTGAAAGCCTCTCGCGTCCCCGTAATGCTCGCTGCCTATCGCCTGATGGTGAAGCGCATGGACGATTTAGGCATGGACTATCCCCTGCATTTAGGCGTAACAGAAGCCGGAGATGGCGAGTACGGCCGCATTAAATCTACCGCCGGAATTGGGACGCTATTGGCTGAAGGAATCGGCGATACCATTCGCGTGTCTCTCACCGAAGCCCCAGAAAAAGAAATTCCCGTTTGCTATAGCATTTTGCAAGCCTTGGGATTGCGAAAAACAATGGTCGAATACGTGGCGTGTCCCTCTTGCGGGCGGACGTTATTTAACCTCGAAGACGTATTGCACGAAGTTCGCGAAGCCACCAAACATTTGACCGGATTAGATATTGCGGTGATGGGTTGTATCGTCAACGGGCCAGGGGAAATGGCCGATGCTGACTACGGTTACGTGGGCAAACAACCGGGGTATATTTCTCTGTATCGCGGTCGCGAAGAGATTAAGAAAGTCCCCGAAGAACGGGGAGTCGAAGAGTTGATTGCGTTGATTAAAGCCGACGATCGCTGGATCGATCCGTAGGCGCGATCGATGCAATTGAAGTCGCGATCGTCCCCACAACAACAATTTTAATGAATCAACTTACCATTGCCATTTGCTTTATCGTTTTTCTCTTGTTGTTTACGGGGGTGGGGATCAGTTCGGCAACCCAAAAAAGCAACACAACCCAAGACTATCTAGTCGCCAGCCGCAACGTCAACCCCTGGTTGATGGCCTTATCATCTTTTGCGACAGCCCATAGTGGGTTTATGTTTATTGGCTTAATTGGTTGGACGTACACCTCTGGCATTTCTGCGTCTTGGTTAATGTTGGGTTGGTTTTTAGGCGATTACGTCACTTGGTTTTTCGTTCACAATCGTCTGCGGCAAGTGTCAGAAGATGACGATGCCGAAACTGTTGGCGGCTTTCTCGCCGGAAAGGGGCAAAAATCGCGAGCGATCGCGGCACTATCAGCATTAATTACCATTGTTTTTCTCGGTACTTACGCCGCCGGTCAATTGGTTGCAGGGAGCAAAGCCCTCAATGCAATTTTCGATTGGGACTATTCAGTTGGCATCGTTTTAGGAGCCGTTGTTGTTGTTGCGTACTGTTTTTCCGGTGGCATTCGCGCCTCCATTTGGACGGATGCAGTACAATCAATTTTAATGATGATTTCCATGGCCGTCTTGTTAGTTGTTGCCGTAATGAGCTGCGGCGGCATTTCTCAACTGTGGAGTCAATTACAAAGTATCGATCCCATCTTAGTCGATCCGATGCCCCCCAATCTCAAATTTGGATTTACCCTGTTTGCCATTAGTTGGTTTGTTGCCGGGGTTGGAGTTGTGGGACAACCTCATATTATGATTCGAGCCATGTCCATTGACTCGGTAAAACATATCGGCATGGCTCGCAATATTTACGCCTTCTGCTATGTTATCTTTT
>CAKZKB010000467.1 GCA_937121005.1 uncultured cyanobacterium
ATTATTGCTCGCATCGATCCGATGACAGGGGATGTCACCAATGCCACGTTCCTTTCGGCTTTACTTTCTAATGGCAATAGTAACACGCTAGAGGTTACGAATCTCAACTTTAGCGGGTCGAATGTTGTGGTGGAAGCACAATCGTTCTTCTCGCCGCGTATGACCGATACTACTGCTTTTGAAAATACCGGCCCCGACACCACCTCTCCGTTCGACTACGAAATCGAATTTACCTCAGATCTCAGCGAAGCGGTGCGGGCCGAAGCACCCGGTTTTACGGGTTAGAATGAGAAGGACGATCGTCTGTCGGTGTTGGTCGATGTAGAGAGCCATGGCAGCGCGATCGTCGAACTATTCTGAGGATATCGCATTTCTCCCTACTGTTCTCGGGCAATTCTACTGTAGTCGATCTCAACTCGGCCGCAACTTTGAGGGAAGTTAGCACCTTGTATTCGATTCTATCTCTGGAAGTCAAGCGGCGACCCGTTTTGATAGAACTAACGGATTCAGCAGGTGCTTTGCCATGTCTTCCCAAGTCTATCATCAAGCCTTCAGCATTGTCCTGGTCGCGATCGTCAACTTCGTCTCTCCTAGCGTAGCAGCTACCGAGTGTCCCTGCGACAGCGAAGATGGTTGTCTTGTCCACTGTCCGACGGTTGCGGACTGAAGAATTAACAATATTATGCGATCGCCTGTCGAAACTCCCGCAACGCGATCGCATGATTTTCCAGGTTCAAACAGCGATCGAACAGTTCCATATCCAGTCCGGGTAGCAGTCGCGAGTTGTCAATAGACTCGTAACCGCTATCTGTGAGTGCAAACAAAGCGAGTTCGCCTGTTTGCCAAATCCACACTTCTGGAATTTGCAGCCGCTTGTAGGCTTCGAGTTTGTCAATTCCACCACTGGTCACAACCACTTCCACCGCCAAGTCCGGTCGATCGCGATCGCGGTACAATTCATAAGATTCGTCGGCTTCTCGTTTCACGGACTCTGCTTCGCTTTCTAGGGTCATCGAACCCGTTGGCGTAAAGTCAAACCCTTTCATTTCTAAATACGTTTCAATTAAAGCAGCGATTCGCTTCTTAATAATTTCGTGCTGTCTTCCCGGCATTTTGCGAATTTCTAACACTCCAGACAAAAAAGCCAGCCGAATACCGGGACGATCGAGTAGTCGTTCGACGGATTTAAACTCTCGCCACGTCAAGCGATCGACTAAAATGGGTTCGGTCATTTCAATGAACAATGAGCAATGAGCAATACTGGTGTAGAAACCCGGTTTTTTGCTTGACCTAAACTGGCAAGCGATCGACCGATCGAATGGAGTCGCCTCAATTCTCGCCGAACTGAGAACGACTCCGCCAAGCCAGAGAAAAGTTACACCTTCGCCGTTGCTTTTACCTTGCGTTCCTCGTTTTCTTGTAACGTCGCATACAAACGGTTGAGAGCGTTGACGTAAGCGCGAGCCGAGGCCACAATAATATCGGTATCGGCCGAATGTCCCGAAAAAATGCGATCGCCGTGTTGCAGGCGGATCGTCACTTCCCCGATCGCGTCAATTCCGTCTGTCACCGACTGCACGGAATATTCGATCAACTCGTTAGGAATGTTGACCACCCGATTGATGGCTTTATAAACCGCATCCACCGGGCCAGTTCCGATCGCCGCATCCATCAATTCTTCACCCGTTGGCGTTCGCAGCGATACCGTCGCCGTCGGCCGGGCCTTGTCGCCACAAGAGACTTGCACCAATTCCAAGCGGAACAGTTCGGGGACTTTTTGGATGCGATCGTTGACGATCGCCTCTAAATCCCAATCGGTAATCTCTTTCTTTTTGTCGGCAAGTTCCTTAAAGGTCAAAAAGGCTTTATTGAGGTTATCTTCTGACAGTTCAAACCCCAACTCCAATAAGCGATTTTTGAACGCATGGCGACCCGAGTGCTTGCCGAGCACGATTTGATTGGCATTCAAACCGATAGACTCGGCATCCATAATTTCGTAGGTGAGCTTGTTTTTCAACACGCCATCTTGATGGATACCGGACTCGTGCGCGAACGCATTGGCACCGACGATCGCCTTATTGGGTTGTACCAACATTCCCGTCAAATTCGACACCAACCGCGAGCTTTTGTAGATCTCTTGGGTGTGAATTTGCGTTAGTGCTTCTTCCGACTCCGCCGGACGACCTAAAAAGGGATTGTAATACTGACGGCGGACGTGCAATGCCATCACCAACTCTTCTAACGCCGCATTTCCGGCTCGTTCGCCAATCCCGTTAATCGTACATTCGAGTTGGCGAGCCCCGTTTTTCACAGCCTCTAAAAAGTTAGCAACCGCCATCCCCAAATCGTTGTGACCGTGTACCGAAATAATGGCGCGATCGATGTTGGGAACGTTTTCTTTGATGCCGCGAATTAAGGCTCCAAACTCGGCCGGCGTGGTATAACCAACCGTATCGGGAATGTTAACCGTTGTCGCTCCCGCGTCGATAACCCGCTCCAATACTTGATACATGAATTCGGGATCCGATCGCCCCGCGTCTTCGGGGGAAAACTCCACGTCGTCCGTAAACGACTTGGCATACGCCACCATTTCCGGGGCAATTTCTAACACCTCTTCCCGCGTCTTTTTCAACTTGTACTGCAAGTGAATGTCAGACGTGGCGATAAAGGTATGAATGCGACCTTTGGCGGCGGGTTTAATGGCTTCGGCGGCGGCTTTGATGTCTTCTTTTCTGGCTCGTGCCAAGCTACAGATCGTGGGGCCATTTTCCGTCCCCACCGCTTGCGCGATGCGCTGGATGGCGTTAAAATCTCCTTGGCTGGCAAAGGCGAATCCGGCTTCGATAACATCCACGTTCAAGCGAGCCAGTTGGCGAGCCACGAGCAGCTTCTCATCCACGTTGAGGGTAGCTCCGGGACATTGTTCGCCGTCGCGAAGGGTAGTATCGAAGATGATGATGCGATCGTGCGGGTGGCTCATGTTGGAGATTCCTCCTCCTGTAGTACGAGTAGTATGACTGTAGCAGATGGAGCGGCAGTTTGTCGAGATGGTTTTGCGGGTGGCAACACCGACCTCGAACAATGGAAAACTGGCAAACGTCCTGGAAGTCTCGAAATTTCGTAGGGATTGCGTTTGTTGGGGTACGTGCTTCCACCCAACTCCCCCTAATACTCTAGGCGAACGATCGCCAAAAGTCAAGCTGCTTCGCTCATTTTGACAAGCTCAGTGCGAAGAAAATCTATCAATTTTTCCCAAAATCCAAATTGGCAGCGATCGTCTTCCATAAATCATGAGTAACTATTCAGGTGTCCGATCGCGCCTCGGGTGTAGAAACCCGGTTTCTCAAAGGATAGACTCGAATTTTATCTGGCTATCTGCCAGAAACCGGGTTTCTTGCTTGCACCTAAATGCTTCCCTACTTTAGCATACCACGCTACCCCCCTGAATGGTTACAATCATGATAAAGCAAGCAGGGATAAAGTCTCATCCTCGTAAAACAATTCGATCTAAACTCCCGACGCAGCAAATTTTCAACTTGTAATGTCGAACAGTTTCCAAGGCGCAGCCAAATAACTTTCGGTGGATTTCCCAATACTAAGCCCAGATCGTGCATATCAGCATCTTTCGAGACGATGATTAAATTGTTGTCTTTTACATAATCCCAAACGATTGGGTCAATTGTCGCTTTCATGCCCCCATCTCGAAGGTGAAGCGAGTTTGGGAAAAGCTCGCTCAAACGGTTTGGTAATTTAGGCGATAGATTTTCATCAAAAAGTAGCTTCATGCGGATCGTGGGGCGCTCGTAAACCGCCGCTCGCGGTCAGCAGCATAAGCAATGCAGGCTTTTAAATCTTCTCGCGTCAAATCGGGGAAATCATCGAGAATTTCTGCTTCGCTCATCTCGGAAGCTAGGTACGCGAGCACTTCATAGACTGTAATACGCAAGCCACGGACGCAAGGCTTACCACCCCGTTTTTCAGGCTCAATTGTAATGATGTCTCGGTAGTTCATAAACTGGCATGAGGGAGAAATGTCTACTTAGCATTATATTGAAAACTTTTGCTGCCCCCAAAGTGCAGAAGACTTTTAGAGCTTACCTGCAATGCGATCTCCAAGCTGTTGGGGTCAGCACAGGGTTAGGCCGGGAAACCTTCAACGATAAGTTGAATTAATCCTGTGTGTGGTACGTTCGCTATTGTTAACACACCTTTGGACTTCCCTCTGGGCGCGGCGGAAGGCGATCGCCGTGACGTGGAAGGGGGGACGACTAGATGTTACCGCGAACGATCGCTAAAAGTCAAGCAAACTCTGTCAGAATTCAGGTGTCTTGGTAGTGGGAGCATCTTGCTCCCGGACTCGAACAAACTGTTACTCCCCACGCCAAGTAAAAATAATCTGTTTGTCTGCTTGTCGAAATTCGATATTGAACTTGTCGAAAACAACTTCTCTGCCTAACAGCAGTTGGTCTCCACCGACATCGCTTTGTAGCCAAGCAACGGGAGCGACAAAGGTACGATCGTCGATCGTCATTTCTAGGTTGCGGGTGACGTATTCGACCGTTCCCCCAATGGTTTGAGCCTTCAACGAGGTTTCTGACTCGGCAATATTGAGTCCCAGTTCTCGCCCTAACTTCCACGAAATTAGACTGAGTTCTGCTCCCGAATCAACGAGCATGGTTGCGGTCATTTCCTGATGAGGCGACCTGAGAATGACGTGATAGTTGGGTTGCCATTGGCTGGGAGAAACATTACTAAACCAGATCGATAAAATCTGTCGGAAAGCAGTATGTTTGGGCACGAGATAAATAGCAAAGTCTTCTCCCGATCGCTCGGCCATTTCGCAGGTTTCTAAAAGGCGATCGCCAACGGCAAGCAGACCGCGATCGTTGTAAGCCACATAGCGATCGCGATACTGCTCGATGAGCATTCGCCGATTGCGATTTAACCACTCTAGAGCCGCTTGGCGTTGTTGTGCGTCCATTCTCTATAGAAAAGTTGCGATTCCCCTGTCGAGAAGCACTTTAATAGTCCATCTTCTCAATAAATTTACGGATGTCGTTGAGATCGATATAGCGATCGGTGGCGTTACGCAATTCTCGGGCGATCATCCCTTCCGTAGAAACGACCGTAATATGGGTATTTTTCGATCGCAGCAACTCGATCGCGCGTTCAAAATCGCCGTCGCCGCTAAATAGAATCACGCGATTGTACTGATCGACTGTATTAAACATATCGATGACAATTTCGATATCTAAATTCGCTTTTTGAGAATAGCGGCCCGAATTATCGTCGTAATATTCTTTGAGGATTTTTGTGCGTACCGTATAGCCCAAACTAATCAGTGCGTCGCGAAAACCCCGTTGGTCTTGAGGATCTTTGAGTCCCGTGTACCAAAACGCATTCACAAGCAAACTGCCCGTTTCCTCCTGACGAAAATATTCTAGAACGCGGCGCGGATCGAAAAACCAACCATTTTTTTGTTGGGCGTAGAACATATTGTTGCCGTCTACGAAAATAGACAGGCGAGCTTTGGCGGCGTAATTCATAGAAAGCTAATAGTGTAAACGGTTAAAATGCTATTGTACCTCGGAACTATTGTAGCAAGACCGAGGGGTAGCTGTCGGGCTCAGTCCATTTGCGTCTCGATCGCCCACCGTGCCAGTTCGGTGCGGTTGTGCAGTCCCGTTTTGCTGAGCATATTAGAGACGTGGCTTTCGATCGTCCGTTGGCTGACGTTCATCTCTTTGGCGATCTCGCGGTTGGCCATGCCTCGGGCCACCAGCTTCACGACCTTGTTTTCGGTGGGGGTCAGTTCCACGTTCGATCGCACCTTCCGCATGATATCGGAGGGTTCGCGAGATTTGACTTTACCGCGATCCCAGCGTTCGGCTTGCTTCAGGGAAGACTCGACTTGGGCCACCAACTCCTCGGGCTCGAAGGGTTTGACCATATAGATATCGGCCCCCGTTTTCAGCCCCTTAACCCGATCTTGGCTTTGGCCTTTGGCTGAGAGGAACAACACCGGGATCGTGTTGGCACGGTTGTCTTGGCGTACCTTTTCGACAAACTCGTAACCGTCCATTTCCGGCATCATCACGTCGCAAACGATCATGTCGGGGAGGTTTTCCGACAGCAGATCCAGGGCTTGGCGACCGTTTTCGGCGGTGACGACTTCGTAGCCACGAAATTCTAGATAGTCTTTGACCAGTAAAATTAGGTTCGGATCGTCATCAACCAGTAACAAGCGTTTGGTTTCTGCCATAGGGTTAACTTGCCGTGCGGTGGCATAGAATTGTCTATAGTGTGGCCCCTCGCGGCCGGAGCCGATTTGAGGACTGTTCTCAGTGTACTCGATCGCGACTGCGAAGCGATCGCGTTCTCTCGCTCTGTATTCTAGCTTACATTAGAAAGACGTGAGTTCGACAACCCTCACCCACGAGCGCTTCCCTCTCCCAGAGGGCGTTCGCGTAGCGTCGCCGAAGGAGTTGGCAGGCGCAACGGAAAACCTACCCTTTGAAGCCCCTCTCCCGGGCAAGGCTGTTTCCTTCTCCGGGGCGATCGGGAAAAGAAAAAGCGATCGCCCAAAAATAGGCGATCGCTCCATTTTTTCGTTTTAAACCCAGTCCAGCAAGTGGATTTTATGTCGATCGTCACTCTGAGTTTGGTTAGAATGAAACAGCCCTAACCTTAATAAGGGGGGTAGGGGAGATCTTATCGGTTAGAATTCGATCGCTCGCAATTGATGGTGTTGGGGATCGTTCCTCTAGCGAACCTACGAGATTTTGACTAGGCTAGATTTCTGCGATCGCCGACAAACTTTCCCAGAATTATCGATCGATATCCGATTTATCCGCGATCGCGGTGTATATTTTACTCATCTGCGATAGCCGAGCCTATCGGTAGATACCAGCCCCCGGCCGATCGCCAGAGGTATTGCTCATTGTTCATTGTTCATTGCTCATTGTTCATTGCTCATTGTTCATTGAAATGCCCCTAAATCGGTCGATCGAGCGCTCGCTTTCCTCCCCAGCGCTCGACAATCCAATCGTCGTATTCGTCGGCAATTTCGAGTACCGCGATCGCCGAGGCTTCCAGTTCTTCTGGGTCGCAAGTAGAGCCGACGATCGTATGCTCGAAACGGATGCAGCCGTCGCCGTCGAGAGAAAAGGCTCCGAAGGTCATTTCGGCATTTTTGTGCAACAGGAACTTCAACAAATCCACATCCAAAGACGCATCGGACACCACGTAAGAGCGCGTGTTAACGATTGTATCGTCCTCCCAGGGCAAAATCCGTATTTCTACCCAAGCCGATCCCATAAACAAACCGAACCCCGGTTCGTCCAGTTCTTCCCAGGGAATATCGGCGAACAGATCGTCCATCCAGGCGGCAATTTTTTGGTAACACTCTTGTTGGGGGGTGCTGTCAAATTTCATGATAGTTTGGGTTAGGCGCGATCGAGTCACGCTCGTAAAATAGCAGCAAAGGGCGAAACTCGGATGTAGCGCCGATCGCAGTCGCTGCACTCCAATTAAAAGTTAAAAATTTTGGACAACCCACTTATCCGGTCAAACCTCTAACATTATCGATCGTTCAGATCGCTTGCCTGCGTCTATCCGATTTATCCGCGATCGCGGTGTATATTTTACTCATCTGCGATAGCCGAGC
>CAKZKB010000468.1 GCA_937121005.1 uncultured cyanobacterium
CTCGATTCGCCGTTCGACTTCCTCCGCCCAAGCTGCATCAATTTCAGCCTGACCGATCCCATCTAAACTGCGAAGTAACTGTTCTGCTAGCATGGCTCTCAGTCCGGGGGCTAATTCCAACGCCGCACTAAAAATGTCGTCGTAAGTCGCATTCACCATCAGCCGATATCCACATTGTAGTCTAGACCATCTCGATTGTACCAGCAGTGCAGCGCGATCGCCCCTCACTGCACCTTAAAAAAACGTAACATACACCAACACCGTCACCAACATGGTTTTCAATAGATATAGGTTAGGCTGAAGTACGACCCCCCCGCCTCCAAAATTTCTCTGGCTGAAGCCCGAGGTATTGCTCATTGTTCATTGCTCATTGTTCATTGAAATGACATCACCGACGATCGAATCGATCTTACAAGAAAAGCGCACGTTTGCGCCCCCGGCCGAGTTTGCCGAAAATGCCCGCATCAAAAGCATGGCGGAGTACCGGGAACTCTACGATCGCGCCGCCGCCGATCCCGCCGCCTTTTGGGGCGAACTCGCCGAAAAAGAACTGCATTGGTTCGAGAAATGGGATAAAACCCTCGAATGGGAACCCCCCGTCGCCAAGTGGTTTGTGGGCGGAAAAATCAATTTATCTTACAACTGTCTCGATCGCCATCTGACCACCTGGCGCAAAAATAAAGCCGCTTTGATCTGGGAAGGAGAACCGGGCGACTCGCGCACTTTAACCTACGCCCAACTGCACCGAGAAGTGTGCCAAATGGCCAACGTTCTCAAACAATTGGGAGTCAAAAAAGGCGATGTTGTGGGTATTTATATGCCCATGATACCCGAAGCCGCGATCGCCATGTTAGCCTGCGCCCGAATTGGTGCGCCTCACAGCGTTGTCTTCGGTGGTTTTAGTGCCGAAGCATTGCGCGATCGTCTCAACGATGCCAATGCTAAACTGGTGATTACCGCCGACGGTGGCTTTCGTAAAGACGCGATCGTTTCGCTAAAAATTCAGGTCGATAAAGCCCTAGAAAACAACGCCGCCTCTAGCGTCGATAACGTTCTCGTCGTAGAACGAACCAAAGAGAAAATCCACATGGAACCGGGTCGCGACCATTGGTGGCACGATTTACAACAAGGGGCATCCGCAGACTGTCCGGCTGAAGAAATGGACAGCGAAGATATGCTGTTTATTCTCTATACCAGTGGCAGTACCGGGAAGCCGAAAGGAGTCGTCCATACCACCGCCGGATACAATCTTTATACCCACGTTACCACGCAATGGACGTTCGATTTACAGGAGACGGATGTCTATTGGTGCACTGCGGATGTCGGCTGGATTACCGGACACAGTTATATCGTTTACGGGCCGCTTTCTAATGGGGCAACTTCCCTCATGTATGAAGGTGCGCCGCGTCCGTCTAAACCCGATGCAATTTGGGAAATTGTCGAGAAATATGGGGTGACAATTTTCTATACTGCACCGACAGCCATTCGCGCTTTTATTAAAGCGGGCGAACATTTACCCAAGTCGCGAAACTTGTCTTCTTTGCGCCTTTTGGGAACTGTGGGCGAACCCATCAATCCCGAAGCCTGGATGTGGTATCATAAAGTTATCGGTGGCGAACGTTGTCCGATTATCGATACCTGGTGGCAAACAGAAACGGGCGGTTTTATGCTAACACCTTTGCCCGGTGCAACGGCCACAAAACCCGGTTCGGCGACCCATCCGTTCCCCGGAATTTTAGCTGATGTTGTCGATTTGGAGGGCAATTCTGTAGAAGATAACCAGGGCGGTTACTTGGTGATTAAGCATCCCTGGCCGAGTATGATGCGGACGGTGTACGGCGATTTCGATCGCTTCCGTCGCAGCTATTGGGAACATATTTCGCCTAAAGACGGGCAATATTTCTACTTTGCTGGCGATGGTGCCCGTCGCGATGAAGATGGCTATTTTTGGGTCATGGGTCGCGTCGATGATGTCATCAACGTTGCCGGACATCGCCTCGGGACGATGGAAATTGAATCGGCATTAGTGTCGCACCCGGCGGTCGCAGAAGCGGCAGTTGTGGGCAAACCCGATGAAGTCAAAGGGCAAAATGTGGTCGCTTTTGTCACTTTAGAAAGCGATTATACTGCCAGCGACGCACTCGAAAAAGAGTTAAAACAGCACGTCGTTGATGAAATTGGAGCCATTGCCCGTCCGGGTGAGATTCGCTTTTCCGATGACTTACCGAAAACGCGATCGGGTAAAATCATGCGCCGTTTGCTGCGGAACTTAGCGTCTGGAGAAGAGATCTCTGGCGACACTTCTACGTTGCAAGATCGCAGCGTTCTCGATAAGTTGCGTGGCGGTGCGTAAGTCGATCGTCTCGTAGGGGCGATTCGCGAATCGCCCCTACATAATACCAATGTCCAGAATTAATGCAACAGATGGGAATCTAGACGTAGGTTGGGTTGAAGGATGAAACCCAACAGCCGTAACCGAGCGGATTTGATGGTACAATTTGATACACCTTGGATTGGGCGAAGCATTCACCAACTTAGTTATCAGTAGAATACTTAGTTGACTTATGTGAATGCTTAGCCCCTACAAATACCGGATACGATCTTAAGGATCGATTTGTAAAATCTGCATCGCCAATTGAATGGGTTTGGCAATTTTGGGGTTGGCAATACTGACCGCTTTGGCATTGTCGCGACTGGTTCCTAACAATGCGGTTTGTTGTCCCAATTCTAGGGCCAAAACTTGACCGCGATCGTTCCTGACTCGCAACTCGCGATCGTACAACCGACAAGTATAGTGGCGGCCGTCGCATTCAAATCGCGCTGTTTTTGGCTTTGGAGAAACTGCAATTTGCGGCATTTTAGGAAGCCTGGCCCCAACGACTTCTAGCTGGACGCTAATGTAACCATTATAAGCATTTTTTTGGACTTTGTAAGCGAGATCCACTTGTGAGGGTAAGGGTAAATAGTCGGCCCAACGCCACGCGATCGCCTCTAACTTACAATTGTTTTGTCCCAGTACGAATTTGATATGACCTTTCCCGACGCTACGCTGTTCGAGAACGCGCACGTTAGGAGTCCAAAACACAGGCGGATCGTTGCCAATTCCGCAGGGGTGCAGGCGATCGATCTGATGGTACAAATCTAAACTAATTTGGCTAAAATCCGCTTGCGCGTCTACGGTTATTAGCGGTTTGAGATGCTTTAATTCTAAACATTGATAGGCGAACTCTTTCAAGCGCGATCGCAGTTCGGGTAAGTTCTCTGCCAAACAAGAAAAACCGCCCGCCGCTTTATGTCCGCCGTATTTACCTAACAGATCGTCGCAGAATTGCAGCGATTCAAATACGTTAAATTCGGGGATTCCCCTAGCCGAACCGCGCACCTTTTGACACTCTTCATCTTCGTAAGTGCCGATGAAAACAGGTACGCCGTAGCGTTCTACTAACCGAGAGGCAACTAAACCGATAACGCCGTGATGCCATTCCGGTTGGACAATAACTAAAACTCGTTCTTCGTGCAAATCAATGTCGTTTGCTTCGTACCACGCGATCGCCTCTTCGGTAATCTGGTGGCACATTTCCTGGCGTTCTTGGTTCAACTGTTCGCACTGCATGGCCCGCTCTAGGGCTAGCCCCGGATCTTCAGTCGTCAGCAGTTCGATAACAATTTGCGGATCGCCAATGCGGCCGACGGCGTTAATTCTCGGCCCCAATTTAAACCCGATGTCTTCCGGTTTTAGGGTGGAAGCCATTTGGTCGATTCCCGCTTCTTGAATCAGCGATCGCACGCCTAACAGGGGAGATTTAGGAAGCGATCGCAATCCTTTTTTCAACCAACGGCGGTTTACCCCTACCAACGGCGCTAAATCCGCGATCGTCCCCAGTGTAAACAGTTCGCGCAACGGCCGCACCAACTCCCGATCTTTATCGAATTTCTGCGCCAAAGCAATGGCTAAAATATAAGCAACACCAACTCCCGCCAAACCGCGATAGGGGGAATGTGGCGGCAACATTTTTGGGTTTAGAATCGCATTGGCGGGCGGTATTTCGATGGGTAAATCGTGGTGATCGGTGATGATGACATCTAAGCCTAATTCTCGCGCCAATTCGACAGGTTGGCAAGCTGAAATGCCATTATCGACTGTGACAATGACGCGCACATCATCTTCTGCAAATTGCTTCACCAGGCGATCGTTGATGCCGTAACCATCTTTCATGCGACTGGGAATCGCATAATCGACGATCGCGCCTAAATATTTAAATGCCCGCATCAACAACGCCGTACTGGTCATTCCGTCGGCATCGTAGTCGCCACAAATAGCAATGGGAGACTCATTTGCGATCGCTTCTGCTAGCAGTTCTAAGGCTATTTCTAAATCGGCCCCAAAGGCTTCTAACGGCGACGAAAGCTGCACCAAATCCGGGTCTAAAAACAGCTTCGCCGTCTCTGGCGTATCCACGCCTCGGTTAACTAGAACCTGCGCCAGCAAGGGCGAAAGTCCGGTCGATCGCGCCAATTCCTCCACCTTTTCTGGGGTGGAAGGATAAATCGTCCAGCGTTGGGAAGGGAGTCGGTTAAAGGGCACGAATCAATGAGCAATTAACAATGAGCAATGAGCAATGAGCAATGAGCAATATAATACCTCTAGTTTCAGTATTGAGGTCAATAATGACAGAAATTTCAGAGGTTGGCGGGGAGCGAATTTGTTGGAACAGTACAGGATTTGTAGGGGCTAAGCATTCGCACAAGTCAACGAACGATTTTAGTTACAACTAAGTTGGCGGTAAGTAGTCAGGTAGTACAGAGAAACCCGGTTTCTGAGGGGAGAAACTCAGATTTTGTCCGGCTATAAG
>CAKZKB010000469.1 GCA_937121005.1 uncultured cyanobacterium
TTTCCATTGCGATCGCCCGTATTCTGTCTCGTGGCGATCTTTTTTTGGAGCAATTCCGGGGGTGGCGCGGCGATCGCCCCCGAGCCCTCGTTTCTGATTTGTTCTTGTTTTTCTCAAACCTAAAGGAGGTTTCATTCATGTCCGTTCGCCTATATGTCGGCAATTTACCCAAAGAAGTCAACCGCGACGAACTGCAAAGTTTTTTTGCAGAGGGAGCCCAAGAGAGCGATACCGTCTCAGCCAAAGTGATCGTCGATCGCAAAACCGGCAAATGTCGGGGCTTCGGCTTCGTCACCGTCAAAACTGACGAACAAGCCGACCAATTCATCGAAAAATTCAACGGGCAATCGTTCAAAGAAAGCCCCTTGAAAATCGAAAAAGCTCTCCCCCGTTCCAAAAGCAAAAAAGAAGAAGGCGAGTCGGGTGGCAGCAGCGCCCCCAGCGCCCCCTCCGGTGGCGGCAAATCCAGCAGCCGTCGCGGGAAAAAAGGTGGCGGTTCCTCCTCTTCTAGCAGTTCCTCCGGCTCCAACCAACCGGATCCCCGTTGGGCAGACGAACTGTCCAAGCTCAAGGAAATGCTGGCCGCACAAGCCAAGTAACCGTCGCCTGGAGGGGTTAGCCCATGTCAGCGATCGCCCCTTCCGGGTCGCCTGTCAGACGGGCGTGGCGGCGGTTTCGGCGCGATCGCACGGCGGTTCTCGGCGCGATCGTCTTGCTAGTTATTATCGCAGGCGCGATCTTCGGGCCGCTCCTGTACGATATGCCCTACGATACCATCGACTTCGCCCGATCGTCCCTACCGCCGAGTGCCACTCATCCCTTTGGCACCAACGATCGCGGCCAAGACATCCTGGCCCGCATCCTCTATGGCGGCCGCATTTCCCTATCGGTGGGCATCGTCGCCGCTTTGGTGATGGTGTCTTTAGGGACGGCGATCGGGGCCGCCGCCGGATTTTACGGCGGTTGGGTCGATACCTTACTCATGCGGGCCACCGACCTATTTTTAGCCTTGCCCCAGTTGCCGATTTTGCTGCTGGTGGTGTACCTATTTCGCGATGCGGTAAAAACCGTGTTCGGCCCGGAAATGGGGGTTTTTGTCCTAGTGGTACTCACCATTGGCGGCCTGAACTGGATGTCCGTGGCCCGGTTGGTACGGGCCGGATTTTTGAGCGTTCGGGAAATGGACTTCGTGGCCGCAGCGCGATCGCTCGGGGCCGGAAACTGGCGGTTGGTGCGAGTTCATATTCTCCCCAACGTTTTGGGGCCTGTCATCGTCGCCGCCACTCTCGCGGTGGGGAATGCGATTATCACCGAGTCTACCTTGAGTTTTCTGGGGTTGGGGTTTCCCCCAGATGTCCCCACTTGGGGCGGGATGCTCTACAATGCCCGCAACTACTTAGAAATTTCGCCCCACATGGCTATCTTTCCAGGGCTGGCGATTTTCCTGACGGTACTGAGTATTAACTATATTGGCGATGGGGCTCGAGATGCCCTCGATCCTAAAAGTGCGCCCTAGACGGAAAAGAATTCAGGTCAGCATTCAGATGGTATCCACCAAACCCGGTTTCTCGCCGATCGCCAGGTAAAATTCAAGTCTATCCTTTGAGAAACCGGGTTTCTACGCCCGAGGCGCGATCGCACACCTGAATAGTGACGAATTCAGGTTAAATCAGTCCTAGTTCCCAGAGGTACAAATGGTACAAATCCCCGCACAACGAGAAACCGAAACTCTGTCCCTCGAGTTACCAACAACTGTTAAGTTATACGTGACACCAGAACAGTTTGCAGCTTTGGCAGCTAGCAATCGAGAGTTACAACTCGAAAGAACCGTACAAGGGGAATTAATTGTGAATCCACCCACAGGTTGGGAAACCGGAGAGCGTAACTTTAGCATCATCGGACAGTTCTATCGCTGGTATGAAGAGAATAGCGCTTCAGGAAAAGCCTTTGAGTGTTCGACGGGATTTACTTTACCCAATGGTGCGATTCGTTCTCCCGATGCGGGTTGGATTAGTCAAGACCGTTGGGATGCACTCAGTGAAGAACAACAGGGAACATTTGCCAACATTTGCCCGGATTTTGTGGTAGAGTTGAGATCGAAATCGGATACGCTTAAATCCCTGCAAGAGAAAATGCAAGAATATCTGGACAATGGGGCGAAACTGGGTTGGCTCATCGATCCTCAAAATCGCACGGTGGAAGTGTATCGAGTGGGTTTAGAGGTCGAAGTGCTGTCAAATCCGTCTGAGTTATCCGGTG
>CAKZKB010000470.1 GCA_937121005.1 uncultured cyanobacterium
GCTGAACCTCGATCCTACTTATACAGGTGTAGCGGATTTACTGCTGGGTAATTTCGCGATCGAAGCCGTTCCCGAACCGGAACCTACTCCCGAACCCGAACTGCAATCAGTTCTTGACGTATTGTGGTACGGACAAACCCCAACTTATAACCAAAATATCTCCAACTTAGCATCAGCCGCTAGTAGCTACGATCCCTGGGGAGATGGTGCGCTCGATTGGAACTTAACATTTTGGAATCCTGACGAGCCAACTCCAGACTTTTCTGAGTATGATGCGTTAGTTATTGGTAGTGGTTTTACTGAGCATGGATTCGAGCCTTCCCGATTACTAAATAACAAAGAAGCGATCGATCGGGCTCGTGGAAGTCGAACCTTTTTAAGCGGTCAGGATGCTGATTGGCACTACTTTTTGAATGTTGGGCCTCGTCCTGACGGCCCGTTTGGATTTCTTGTCAATGCTGTTAACTGGGCTGGAAGTGGTACAGGTTTAGGAATCGTTTCTCTCCCTGATGGTCATTGGTATTCAGGAAGTAACTGGTGGTTGCATGACGATTCTTTCCTGAAAAATGAATTGGAAGGAAAGGTAGCTTACGCCAACGAAGATTTGGTCGTAATTCCAGGAGAAACATCTAATTTTCCCGTGAATGAAGGATTGACAACCGCAGGTTTAAGTAATTGGAGCGTGTCTTCCCATGTAGCTTTTAATAAAGACATTTCGAGCTATTTATCGATTAACGACGCGGGATCCTATCCCGGTTGGGCAGTAACAATTGTGACTGCTAGCGAAGCCAGTGGCGGTACGGGAGGAAGCCGCCAAGTTCCCGAACCCACAACAACGATCGCCCTATTCGGTTTCGGATCGATCGCCCTCAAATTCCTCCGCAAACGCAAGTCGTAAAAACGCGATCGCGATTTTAGCAGATGGGGTGAATCGCATTCGCTCCATCTGCTAAAAGTTTAACTCGTATTGAATCCGAAAACCACCGTATTCGTAGTCAAAAGTCCCGGTAATGGCAGAATTTTCGTCAATGCGATAAATGGCTTCCACTTGACCGATGGGAAACACTTGTAAATCCTCCAAACCGATAGCCGTTCCCACGTTGCTGACCCATTCTTCAATCTCGAAAACCACATCTCGTAACGCGGGTTCGACGATGTAACGCAAGGCGGCAAATTCCACCAATTCTGTACCTTCTGCACTGGCGAGTTCTTCAAAAGTGGAAATAACTTGTCCTGCCAACAATGCCAATATTTCCGCATCGCTGCGGGGAGGGTAACTGCTGAGTGTGGCGACTCGCAACAGTTCCCGGTTTTGCACGGTCGATCGCGCCGAAAGGAGAATGTTATCATCGTCGAGACGGGGTTTTTCCTCATCGACAGTAATGCCAGAAGCGACTAACAATTGCTGGAGTTCCCCTTCAAAGTTTAAGTAAATTTTCACCTGCTGGGGACGATCGGAAAAGACCAACTCTTCGTCAGGAATTTCCGATCCGCGTCGGCGATCGAGTAAGTAATTGCGATCGGGTTCAAAGACCACCGTCCCCAGTTCGACATCGATAAAGGGATTCAACAAGCCGCGTTCGGGTACGAACACAATGCGCTGTTCGTGATTTCGGGTGAGGAGAAACAGCGTATCGAAGGGCGGCGGGACTTGGATTTCGCCCCGGAGTAATTCGATATAGCCATCGGGACGCAAGCGATCGAACGTGCCATCGTAAACGCCATTGAGGGCGATCGCGCCTGTCAGTTCAAAGTCAAAAAGCGGCGATCGATCGACTTGGAAGTCTTCCCCTAAAACCAAGCGGAAGTTATCGAATTCTGGCTGGATGGGTAACTGCGACGGTGCAGTTTGTAACTCTGCATTTCGCCAGGTGGCGACTTCGATTTCCTCTTCGTTACCGCCGCCACCGCCGAGGGGAACCTCTACTTCGCCATCGAGAAGAAATTCTCCTGAAATCAAAGGAGAAAGCAGCGATCGCGTCACTTGTACTTCTCCGGCGATCGTCCCTTCATAGAGATCGGGTAACTCAATATTGCCTTCTTCGACAGCTAAAGTTAGCGGACGTTCGATCGAGACTGGAAATGGAATCGCACCAATGGGAAGTTGTCCAGTTAACGCCAACTGCGTCCCGGCAAAATTGAGACGTAAATCGCTGGTAATGCGGTATAAATTGGTATCGATCGCGCCATCAAGGACGATAATTTGTTCGGGAAAGGTAGAGAGTAAAAATCCGGCTTCGTCGGCGGTGATGCTTCCCGTCGCCACAACACCGCCAAGCAGATCGGCAACCATATCTTCGGCTTCGGGATCGAGGGTTCCTGTTGCTTGAAACGCGATCGTCGCTTCTCCTCCCACCCAAGTCACTTGTCCGCCGCTTAACGTTTCTACTAAGGCTAAGGCTGGAGGTAAAATAGTCGCATCGACTCGGACGCGATTGTTTTGGGGAGTAATGGGAAAGGGAACGCTGGCGGTGGCTTGGACGTACTCTGGCGATGTGGTTTGGAAATTGAGACGATCGTCTGTATAATTAAAATTGCCCGCGATCGGTTGCACGGGACGACCGTTTAGGTTAGCATCGTTTAAGGAGACTTGGCCTTCGGCTTCTAAACTTTCCCAAGGCCCGGCAACATCGGCAACGAGATCGATTTCGCCACCCACTTCTAGGGGAATTTCGACGAATTCTCGCACTTGTCCCAAGCCGAGATCGTCCACTCGCAAAGTGGCATCGATGCCTAATTCCGACGCTTGTCCCATGACAGCGACGATCGCTTCTCCTAGCTGAAGTCTGGCCGGTTCGACGGTTAGGATGCCATTTTCAAAACTTGCGGACGCTAAAACGCGATCGATGGCGATAATGCGTCCTTCTTCAACCACTAACCCCAGAGGTTCGTTGGGGTTGGCGGTGTTGGGTTGGGGATGAAATTCGATGTTGGCGGCGGACAGTTGAGCCGTCGCAGTGGGATCGCTAACCGTACCACTTACCATTATACTGGCATCGAACTCGCCGCGCAAGTCTAATTCGGTAGGAATTCCGGGTTGCAAACGTTGCCAAGCTAAGCGATCTAAAAATTCATTGACTTCAGCAAAGGCTTCGAGTTGTGCTTCTAACGATCCTTGGAAGAGATTATCCGTCATTCCCGCAAGATCGCTAGCAGTTCCGTAGTTGGGAGACTGTATGTTTCGGGCCAGATCGGAGACTTGGAACCAGCGAAACGTACTTAAAATTTCCTGGATCTCGCCGTCTTCGACATTGAGTTCGGCATTCACAGGTAAGCTGGCAAAATCGACATTTCCTTGCAATGCTGCCAGCAAATCGATCTCCGTTGCGGCTTGGAGTTGGTAGCGACTATCGCCTAGCTGCAAGAAGGTGTTATCGACAACTAAATTGTTGCCATCGTAAGTATAGTCTAAACCAAAACCGCTCGCTTGTAAATAGCCCAATCCCGGATCGGCGGCGTAGATCGTGCCTTGGCTTTCTAGGGTGAACAAGTTGATATCAATGTCTCCCGAAACCTCACCCGCCGGAGTCCCAGAAATTCCCACTGCGATCGCGGGTTCGATGGGAATTAAACCTAATGATAAGTTTTGTAACGATAAAGAGAACCACTCACCGCTACGCCGTCCGGTGACAGCTACATAGTCGCCTTGGCGATCGCCTAAACTGATGTTGATTCCGGTAGGAAGATAAGGAGACAAACAGGCGGGACGATCGCAGGCTTCGAGTCTCGCAGAAAGGCGATCGGTTGTTCCTCGCAGATCGAGGGCAATTTCTCGGCCAGAAATGACGCGAACATCGCCAGCCACCACCGGATCGAGTTGGATATCTTCGACCTGGAAGTTCAGCAGCGACGCATTGCCAGTCAGGGCTAAATTTCCCGCAGCTAAAGGATTTGTCAGCAGGTTTTGACCGCGAACCTGCCCGGAAAACTCGACTTGTCCTGCGATCGCTTCAGCGATGGGTAAGGTATTGGCATTGTAGCGGGCAGCGACATCGAGGGCAAGATTGGCGATATCGGGTTTGGGTGTAGTTAAATCCGTGAGAGTGACATCGCCATTCAAGGCCACAAACTGGTCGCCTAACTCCACTGTCGCCGCACCAATATTGATGGGAAGCGGGGCATCTCCCAAGGCTAGAATGGGATTTAGCGGCCCGGAGACCCGGACGAAAGCATCGAGTGGTAGGGGTAAGGATGCAAGAGTTGCAGGCGGTAACGTATTTTTCAGGTCAAACTTTTGTAATAGTTGTTGCGACACCAGAATGCGATCGGCGTTAACGGTCGCTTGCCAGTTGGTCGGGGTGACAGCAACGATCGCGTCTGCGGTTCCCCCATCAACGATCGCGCTAATATTAGCCGTTCCTCTGGCATCGACGGCGGTAAAGTTCCCCGTCTGGACAGCAGCCAAAACCGAACTGACATCGGCGATCGCATCGATATTTCCTCCCGAGACAACTAGAGGAACTGGCGATGCTAGATAAGAGGTCAAATTGAGTTGGGAAATGTCGGCATTGAGAACCAGGCGATCGTCGCTGAGTTGGGCGATCGCGTCCACTGTGCCGTTAGCAACAGCTAGCCCCAGATCGGCGGTGGCATTAATATTACTAAAGTCTTGGGTTTGTGCGGCAGTTAGCAACTCGTTTACCCTAGCCGATAAGCGAATGTCCCCACCTAAAACTGTCACTGGAACGGGAAGACCCGGAACGAAAGGACTGATAGCAATGGTCGAAGTTGTCGCATCTAAATTGAGAAGACCGTTGTTAACATTTGCGATCGCGTCTACAGTCCCATTAGCAACTGCTAAACGCACGTCGGCGGTGGCGTTGATACTGCTGAAATCTTGCGTTTCGAGGGCGGTTAATAACGCATTCACTCCCGACGAAAAACGGATATCGCTGGCGAGAACAGAAACAGGAACGGGCAAGTCGGGGATAAAACGGCTAACTGGAATGGTGGCCGTTGTCGCATCTAAATCGAGACGACCCCTAGCAATATCTACGGTAGCATCGATCGTCCCCGTTCCTACATCCAAACGCACGTCCGCAGTGGCATCTAAACGGGTTAAATCTCGCGTTTGGGCCGCATAAAGTAAGTCATTCAAACGCGACGACAAGCGAATGTCGCTTTCGAGAATAGAAACGGGAACGGGTAAGTCGGGAACGAAGGGACTCACCGCAATGTTGCGACTGTTGAGATCCACATCAATTATGCCATTGCGTAACAGGGCATCAAGGATGACCGTGCCCCCACCAATTGCTAAACTGAGATCGATCGTCCCGTTGGCATTGAGGCGATCGAAATTGTTGGTTTCGAGGGCATTGAGAATTGACCCCACGCCAGCCACCAGTTCGATATCCGTATTAATTAATGTCGGCGAAATTGGCAAACCCGCAGCGAAGGGTTGCAAACCAATGGTCGAACTATCCGCAGTCAGAAATAAGCGATCGCCCTCGAGACGAACATCCGCATCGATCGTCCCATCTGCCACCGCCAAACGCAAATCCGCGATCGCGTTTAGCCCCGCAAAATTGCGCGTCTGGGCTGCATTTAAAAGCGTTTCCAATCGCCCCGAAAAATCCAATTGTGCCGACACCAACGCCGGAGAAACGGGCAACTGCGGCACGAATTCACCTAACCCTAAATCCCCAACGCGGGCAGTGAGGTCGATCGCCCCATTCTGCAACGTCGCGATCGCGTCAATTGTGCCATTGTTGATACCCAAACGGACATCCGCTTCTGCATTCAGAGAGTTGAGATCGAACTCATCCAAACGTCCCGATAAACGAATGGTTCCCCCTTGCAAATTCAAAGGGACTGGGGCCAAATCGCCCAACGTCACTGGAGAAATGTTCGCCGTCAGTCCAAAATTGCCGTTCGCTAACTCTCCTTCCGCCGCGATCGTCCCATCTAGTACCCCCGCCGACAGCAGCAAATTCGCCCGAATGAGTTCGGGATCGAACGGATCCACCGGCCCCCTAGCGTTCAACTGCAACCCCGTCAACTGTCCGGGAACGGGTAGAAATGGCGTAAGGGGAAACTCTCCCGAAGTCACTGTCGCTTCCCAACGGTTGTCGCCAAAATCGCCAACGGCTTCTAGGCCGATCGTCCCTCGTCCCAAACCGACGATCGCGTTGTTTACTCTAACCGTATCGCCAACAAACGTAGCATCGCCACTGCTATATTGATCCGTCCCCGCAACGCGACCGTTTTGCTGCCAACCTGCTGAGATACGAGGGTTTTCTGCCGTTCCCGCCACTGTCGCCCTAGCATTTAACACACCCAAAACCAAGTCGGGGGGCAAATCGTAGGGGGCAAGAATGCTGTCGAGAGGCAGATCGGCGAAAAATGTAAAATCGAGAGGTGTCACCTCTTCTTGCAACCGGGCTTCTCCGCGTCCCAAAATGCGGCCGCCCGCTACAGGCGTAATGCGGAAACCGTTGAGAACGAAGCGATCTAAATCAGTAAAAAAGTTAGCCCGAACGGTGGCAAGACTGAGGCGATCGATGCCAATTGTCGTCTCATTGATCAGCGATCCGCTAATTTCTGGAGAGTCAAATTCCCCCGCGACGCTAGCATTCAATCGCAGCCGTCCGTCAACGGGAATATCGGCATCAATTTCTGTCACTGCTAAGACTTCATCTAAGGTAAACGGTTCGACTCGGGCATCGATATCGTACCCATTTTCTACGCTTGCCGATCCGTCCACCGTCGCCACCAGATCGCCAACAGTTGCCCTGGCTTCTTCGACTGTCACCGTCTTTTCTTGAAAGCGTAACAATACGCCTGCTGTAATCGGTTCGGCAACACCACCCACTCGCGCTTCTAGATTCTGTACTGATGCCGTGCCAAACACATCTGGAAACTCTTCAAAGGATTCGAGTTCGGCATTCAAATTGGCTCCTAACTCACCACTGACAACGGTAACGGGTAAGGTTGGCAAAAATGGATTGACTTGATCGATCGCAATACTGCGGACGCGCAAATCGAGTTTGGTTGCCGATGTCTCTAGCATGGTTTCGCCTTCAACCCAGGCATCGCCATCGGCTAAATTCGCTTCTATATTGTATCGCGCCACCTCTTGCCCGATAAATGCCGAACCATCTAAATCGATAACAAACGCATCTTCGTAACCGTAAGGAACTAAAGAAATTGTGCCTTCGCGAACGCTAATGTCGGTCTCCACTTCTAGCAAGGGTTCGCCGTCGCCTTCAGGCAAACTGAGATCTAGAGTTAGCCAGTTGCCGCCGTCGTCTTGTTGGGCATAAAGTTCGGGACGAATTAAGGTTAAATTCAGGGAGAGTTCCCGTTGAAAAATAACGGGTAGCAGGTCGAAACCCACATCAATATTCTCGATAATAATCCAGTTTTGATTTTCCTCCGTCGGCGGGACAACAGTTTCGCCAATGCGGATCCCACCGAGAGAAAATCCTTCCACCTCGCCGACGCGAACTTCGCGGTTGACAATGCGTTCGAGTTGGTCTTCGACAATACCGGGGACGCGGGGGATTAAAATCAAGGCGATCGCGGCGTACCCTCCCACACCCAAAACCAAAACCGTCGATCCAACGACGATCGTACTGCGGCGACGCAAGAGACGCAGCAGGCGGGTTCTCCAAGAGGGAGACGGGGAAGACTCCGGTTCGGGTTGAGGAGATGTCATCGATCGTCTATCTCGCAGACATTTAAGATGAGGGTGACGGCCGGGAAGTTCCCGCAGCCGTTGCTACCCTATCCGACTATTCTGAGGATACGCCAAAATTCCGGCAAGCGATCGCCCAGTCTACAAATTGTAGAATTCAAGTCGAAATATTCCCAGAGATACTCCCTGCAAAAGATCCTGGCATTTCTTACTATCGGCTGCCGATGGGAATTTTTAGAAATAGACCCCAAGTATGGTAGGATCGTGGCATTCTAGTGGTGCGTTCGTCCCTGGACTGAAGTCAAAGGGGGCTCGTGCCGACTGGAATAAATTGTCTGTTTGTTGTGGAGATCGATCCGATGTCTGGAGTTATTGCTTACATTCTCATGCTGGGGGCTGCGTTTGTCGCGGCGGTGGCGTTTGCTTACGGCTTGCGGGCTGTAAAGTTAATTTAGCCACCTGTTGGCGATCGCGTTTCTAGGGCGATCGCCACTCTCGTATTATGCAGCTTCCTCCTCAATCTGTTGCATTTCTCACCGGACATAACAAACTGTGGAGAATCCGCCTCCATTTTACATGATACAGTAGGGGCTAGGCATTCGCACCGAAAAAGGAAGAAAAAGTTCGTCAACTAGAAGGCGAATGCCTCGCCCTCTCAATTACGTTCCTACGACGTAAGGGATCTACTGTCCTCCAAACGCCGTCGAAAGTGCCGCTACCGGAGGAAAGAAAGTGGCGGCGCGACGGGAAGAAAAGTCGGCGATCGCGTTCATGGCGACATCGAACAACCGCGACGGTTCTACGTCGTCTTTGACCAGATCCCACAAGCGACGCACTTCTTCCGTATGCAGGCGATCGTTTTCCGTCAGGGCTAAAACCAGCTTGCGCCGCAGGAATTGCCCTTCTTCTGACATCAAGTATTGTAACCCTAATTGGGCCGTGGGGATGAGGTCGAAAGCGCGATCGGATCGGGCAATGGCGATTAGGTTCTCCAACCGTTCCCACTGGAACTGCCCATCTTTAAACAGTACCTCGATCAGTCGGCGGCGCAGTTGCGGCGACTCGCCCTCTAACAGGCGTTTGGCGATGTAGGGATAGGCAATATCGACAATCTTGAAATTGGGGTCGATCGTCAGCGCTAACCCTTCTTGGGTGACAATGGAACGGATAATTAAGGCAAACTTGGCCGGAACCCGAAACGGATACTCGTACATGAGTTCCGAGAAGCGATCGGTGACGGTTTTGAAGTTGAAGTCCCGAACGCTTTTCCCCATGATGTCGCCGAGGACATCTTCGAGGGCGGGAACGATAGGGTTAATATCGGTATCGGGGGTTAAGAAACCGAGTTTGACAAAATCTTCGGCCAGATCGACGTAATCTTTGTTGATCAGGTGAACGACGGCATCGACCAGGGTTTCTTTTGTTCCTTCTTCCAAGCGATCCATCATGCCAAAATCGATGTATCCCATAGTGCTATCGGGCATGGCAAACAGGTTGCCCGGATGGGGATCGGCATGGAAAAAGCCAAATTCGAGCAGTTGTTGCAACCCACTGGTGACACCAATTTCGACGATCGCTTTCGGATCGACTCCTGCGGTTTCTAGCTGCTTGGTTTCGGTGAGTTTGTAACCGTCTAACCACTCGAGGGTCAATACGCAATTGCTGGTATAACGCCAGTAGATTTTGGGGACGCGAACGCCAGAGTTCTCGCGGAAGTTGGCAGCAAATTGTTCGGCGTTGCGGGCTTCGTTGATATAATCGACTTCTTCAAAGAGTTTCTTGCCAAATTCATCGACAATTAAGGTGAGATCGTGGCCTAAATTCAAAGGCAATAACCACCCGAAGGTTGCCGCTGCCCACCGCATTAAGTAGAGATCGCGGGTGAACCGACCTTTAAGATAGGGTCGCTGCACTTTGACGGCAACGCGATCGCCATTTTTGAGCGTGGCGCGATAGACTTGTCCGAGGCTAGCGGCCGCGATCGGCTGCGGGGAAATGTCGGCAAAAATCTCTTCGGGTACGTCGTCGAGTTCCCGTTCGATGATGCGGCGGGCCAGTTGGTTGTCGAAGGCCGGTAGCCGATCTTGCAGCTTGATGAGTTCGTCTAAAAAGTCTTTGCGGATCAGATCCGGACGGGTGGAGAGGGCCTGACCGACTTTAATAAAGGTGGGGCCGAGGTCGGTGAGAATATGTCGCAGGTGTTCGGCCCGGCGTTGCTTGTGGCGATCGGCAACACCAAACCACCGATCCCACTGCCAACCGAGGAGGAACCCGGCAAAATACCAGAAGACTTGTAATGTTCGCCAGAGAACGATCCAGGGGCGCTTGCTGTAGTAGCGGGCGATCGCGTCGCGATCGTAGTGTTGCAGTTGGGCTAGGGGATGGGGTTTCACGCCAGTTAACGAACCTCTCGGGGAAGTCGATTGCGTTTTGTTAAGCGTCAGCTTGCCTCTAGCGTAACCAAGTCAAGGGCTTTTATAACGCCTTCTTAACGAAACTTTACAAAAATATACCATTGATGTCCCCTTGGGGGGATGTCAGTCGCTGGGCTCCAATAGGGTATTAGGTGCGAGGTTCGAGGTGTGAGGTATTAGGGATTAGGTTTTGACTGGTCACTGGTAACTGATATCAAATCCGGATCTCGTAGAAATGATATAGCCTTCTAGAGACAAATCTCGCAGACCCGATCGTATTACTGCATAGCTTTTACCACTGTTAGGAAAAGTGACGAGTTGTTGGCACTTACGATTAAATTCACGTAGGAACTGCTCGCTTGCTTCCAGGTTATTTTCCGCAAGGCGATCGAGAATTTCTCTAAGATCCTGGCTAGCAAGAGCGTTGATACAATAGCGACTCATCAAATATTCGCGACTGGAGACCCCATCCCTCTTAGGGTGGGGAGGAAAGTCGCGCCCTCCATTAACTACTTTTTACAATCAGCCCGCTAGAGCATTTTAGGAGTCGGACGTTGCGGGCTGCAAACTGTCCGATCCGTTTCCAGTTGGCATCGCTTACCGATACCTGGGTTTTCGTGTTGCCACTTACCCAACCTCGGTAAGTCTTCCCGGCTTTAATTCCCTCAACAAAGTCACCTTTACGGTGTCCGTGTCGGGTGACAGTTCCCCCGTACTTACGCCGTTTTCCACCTTTAGAACACTGAAGCAAGTGAAGTTGGCGACGCGATACGGGTGGCCGGGAAATGACAGCGA